>NZ_VUOI01000003.1:65000-283640 GCF_015390205.1 Azospirillum sp. INR13 | reverse complement strand
GCACCAGCGTCGAGCCGGCGAGACGCAATTGACCCGGACCCCGGCGCGCCCCCACTCCCCGGCAAGGTTCAGCGTCAGGCTGACCACCCCCGCCTTGCTCGACGCATAGGCATGGACCGGCACCGAACCGATGGCGGCGATCGACGCGATGTTGACGATGCTGCCCCGCCCCTGCCGCGCCATGCGGGTGCCGAAGGCGCGGTTGGCGTAATAGGTGCCGGTCAGGTTGACGTGGACCGTGCGCTCCCACACCTCCAGCGGCAGCTCGGCCGGCGGCAGCACCGGCTGGAAGACCGCGGCGGCGACCACCAGGGCGCCGACCGGACCATGCGCCGCCTCGATGGCGGCGGCCGCCCGCTCGACCGCGTCGGCGTCGGCGATGTCGAGCGCCAGCGTGGCGCCGCCGATCTCGCCGGCCACCCGCTCCGCCGCCTCCGGGTCGAGGTCGGCGACCGCCAGCCGCCAGCCGCGCGACGCCATCAGGCGGGCGGTCTCCTCCCCGATGCCGTTGCCGCCGCCGATGACGACGGCCAGCGCGCCGCCCGCGGCCGGGATTTGCTGGGTCATGGCGGAATACCCCGTCACTTGCGCAGGTCGGCGGCGAGGAAGGAGTCGTCCAGCACCTTCGACCAGTCCACCGGGCCGGACCACTCGCCCATGCGCTCCATGCCCTTGACCCAGATGTTCAGGCCGTCCATGTCGAAATCGCCCTGGCTCCAGTACTTGATCGCCGCCATGCGCTTCATCGAGGTTGTGGCGACATCGACCGGCAGCGTGTCGCCGTAGCGCTTGGCGACCATCCTCGCTGCCTCCTCCGGGTTCTCGTAGATGAAGTTCACCGCCGAGCGCCAGGCGGCGAGCAGCCCGCGCAGCTGGTCCGGGCTCTTGCGCATGAAGTCGCCGGTGGCGACGCCGACGGTCGGCGTCATCGACGGCAGGTTCTCCAGAGAGAAGGCGACCTTGTAGCGGTCCTTGCGGGCGCTGTAGAGCGGCTCCAGGATCAGCGCCGCGTCCACCCCGCCCTGTTCCAGCGCCGACAGGCCGGAGCCGACGGAGCCCAGCGCCACAATGTCGGCCTTGCCGGGGAAGCCGGCCGCCTCGAAGGCCATGACGACCATCAGTTCGCTCGACGATTTCGGCGCGGTGATGCCGACCTTGCGGCCGACCAGATCCTTGACCGAGGAGACGCCGCTGTCCGGCCGCGTCACCCACAGCAGGTCGTCCACCCGGCGGATCGCGGTGTGGACGATGCGGATGTCCATGCCCTGCCTGATGCCGGCCAGCGCGGTGGAGGTGCTGACGATGCCGTAGCCCAGCCCGCCGCCCACCATGTTGCGGATGCCGGTGCCGCCGCCGACCGAGCTCATCACGTCGGTGACGTCGACGCCGTTCTTCTTGTAGTCGCCCCGCTCCAGCGCCACGGCGATCGGGGCGGTGTTCAGCAGGGCGCCGTAATGGGACGCCATGATCTCCAGCGCATGGGCCTGCGGCGCCGAGGCCAGCAGGCCGCCGATCAGCGGCACCGCGGCCAGCGCGCGGGTCAGGAATCGGGTGATGGTCATGGCGTCCCTCCGTTGAAGATCTTGTCTTTTCTGAGCAGGCGGCGGGCGTTGCCGGCCAGCGCCGGCGACACGGCGCCGTGGTGTCCGTCCTCCGGCTGGTCCCAGCCGGCGAAGTTGGTGCCGAAGACCAGCCGGTCCGGTCCAACCACCTGGGTCAGCAGTGCCAGCGCCCGGTCGTCGTTCAGGTGCGTGTCGAACCACAGCCGCGACAGCATCTCCTCGAAGGCGCCATCCTTCTTCATCGACTGGCTGGCCCACGGGCGCTTCATGCCGGCCTGCGCCAGCCGTCCGGCGGTGAAGGCGGCGGCACCGCCGCCATGGCTGATCCAGACGTCCAGCCTGGGGTGGCGTTCCAGCACGCCGCCGAAGATCAGGGTGGCGACGGCGATGGTCTCCTGCGCGGCGAAGCCGATGATGACGTCGAGGTCGAATCGCTTCAGCGAAGGATCGCCGGGCGGTCCGTCGATGCCGGCCGGGGCCGGATGCAGGAACAGCGGCACGTCCAGCCGGACGAATGCCTCGTAGAGCCTGTCGAACTCCGGGCTGTGCAGCGGCTCGCCCGCGAATTCGGTGCCGGTCGCCGCCCCCCACAGGCCCAGTTCGGTGACGGAGCGCTCCAGTTCGTCCGTCGCGGCGCGCGGATCCTGCATCGGCAGGGCGGCCAGTCCGCCCAGCCTGTCGGGATAGCGCGCGACCAGCTCCGCCAGCGCGTCGTTGTGCCGGCGGCAGAAGGAGACGGCCGAAGGGACGTCGATGTGGTGGAAGTAGTTCAGCGGGCTGGCCGACAGCACCTGGAAATCGATGCCGGCCTGGTCCATGCGGCGCAGCCGCAGCTCCGGGTCGGTGAAGGGGCTGTTCAGGTGGCGGACGCCGCTCAGCCGGTAATTGCCGACGCGGTACCAGGGCTGGCCATTCTCGTCGACGCCGTGCTCCGGCCCGTGGATTCCGGCGGCGCCGTTGGTGGCCTCCAGACGGACATGGGCATGGACGTCGATCAGCGTCGCGGTTTCGATGGGCATGACAGGGTCCTTTCCGCCGGACTGGCCGGCGGCCGGGAAGAAGGTGACGGGCGAAAGCGGGACGTGGGGCGGAGGCGGGCGCCGCTCAGGCGACCCGGTGCATCCGGTTGTCGAGCGCGAGCAGCGCGCTGTTGACCGCCAGGGCGAACAGGCCGATCAGCACGGTGACGCTCATCATCGTCGCGGTGTCGTTGACACTGATGCCGTTCATGATCATGAAGCCCAGCCCGCGCTTGGAGGCGAACATCTCGCCGACCATCACGCCCAGCAGGGTGATGGAGAAGCTGATGCGCAGGCCGGTCACGATCTCCGGGACCGTCGCCGGCACCAGGATCGCGGTCAGCGTCTGCATCCGCGTCAGCCGCATGGCGCGGGCCGAGCGCCGCAGCACCGGGTTCATGGCGCGGATGGCCCCCATCGTCACCAGCATCATCGGGATGAAGCCGTGCAGCGTGCCGAAGGCGACCTTTGCCGGCATGCCCAGCCCGAACAGCAGCAGGATCACCGGATAGAGCGTGACCTTGGGAATGGCGTAGAGGGTGACGAACAGCGGTTCCAGCACGTCCGACAGCGACCGGTTCGCGCCGATCAGCACGCCCGCCAGCCCGCCGCCGATGCAGGAGATCAGCAGCGACAGCCCCAGCGCCTTGGCTGTCTCCGCCACGTTTTCCCAGAAGGACGGGTTGCCGAACAGGACCATCAGCCGGTTCAGGGTGACGGCGGGCGAGGCCAGAGCCTCGTCCCCCGCTAGCCCGTGGAACAGCTGCCAGCCGCCCAGGATCAGCAGGGCGATGACGGCGGCGGCCACCAGCTTTTCCCCGCCCCCGGCGGTGTCGCGGGCGGCGCCGACGCGGCCGGCACCGGAGCGGTGGCGCACCCGCTGTTCCGCCCAGTGCAACAGGACGGTCAGACTCGATACGAACACCACCACGAACAGCAGCAGCGCGTACATCGTCCGGTCCTGGAGATTGTTGTACGCGAAGGCGATGGAGTAGCCGAGCCCGCTGCCGGCCAGGATGAACTCCGCCCCGATGACGCCTGTCACCGAATAGCTCAACGCCAGCTTCACCCCGGTGAAGATGTGCGGCCCGGCCGCCGGAAGCTGGATCAGCAGCGCGTCCTGGAAACGGTCGAGGCGATAGGTGCGGCCGACTTTGCGCAGCACCGGCGGGATGCGGTCCAGTCCCGACAGCGTCGCCGTCACCATCGCCATCACCGCGTAGAGGAAGCCCATGGCGATGATCGGCAGAGCGTTCATGCCGAGCAGAACGATGAACAGCGGATACAGCACGAAGAACGGCAGGGCGTAATAGCTGGCGATCAACGGCTCCACGGCCCGGCGCACCCGCGGCAGGGCGTGAAGCGCGACGCCGCCGGCGAATCCCGCCACCATCGCGGCGACGGCGGCGGCGAGGATGTTGCGCAGGGTGAAGCCGATCTGCGTCCAGAATCCGTCGGTTCCCATCAGCCGGACCAGCTCGGTCAGCATCTCCGACGGCGGGATCATGGTGCCGCGCCCGACATAGCCCAGGCGGCAGGACGCCTCCAGCGTCAGGACGGCCGAGGCGGTGATCAGCAGGCGCTGGATGCCGGCGCGCGTCATCCCGCGACCCTCCGCTGGCTTGCCATCGCCTTCAGCGATTCCTCGCGCAGCGTGTTCCACAGGCGGGTGGTGACGTCGCCGAAGGCCGGTTCGGCGGCGATGGCGCTGGTCCGGTCGCGCGGCCAGCCGGTCTCGACGATCTCGATGAAGCGGCCGGGACGCGACGACATCACGCCGATGCGGTCGGACAGCATCGCCGCCTCGTCCAGCGCGTGGGTGATGAGCAGGACGGTTGCCCCGCTGGCCCGCCACAGCCGCAGCAGCTCGTCGCCCATCAGCAGGCGCGTCTGCTGGTCGAGCGCGCCGAACGGTTCGTCGAGCAGCACCAGGCGCGGACGCATCACCAGCGTGCGGGCGATGCAGACGCGCTGGCGCATGCCGCCGGACAGCTGGTTGGGATAGGCGTCGGCGAAGTCGTTGAGACCCATGAAATCGATGGCATGGCGCACGCGGTCCTCCGCCTCCGGGCCGCGGAAGCCGGCGCGGCGCAGGCCGAAGGCGATGTTGTCGCGCACGCTCAGCCAGGGGAAGGACGCATCCTCCTGGAACACCACGCCGACCCCGTCGGGAACCGTGCCGCGCACGCGCTTGCCCTCGAAGGTGATGGTGCCGTCGGTGGGGCTGCTCAGCCCGGCCAGCACGTCGAGCAGGGTGGATTTGCCGCAGCCGGACGGCCCGACGATGGAGAAGAACTCTCCCCGGCGCAGCTCCAGATCGACCGGCCCCAACGCGTGGACGGCGGTTCCGAAGATGCGGGTGACGCCCGTCATCACCGCATGGCTTCCGGCCGCCGAGCCGCTGGCCCCCTGGGAGCGGCCGAAGGGTATGGGGTGCGACGGATAGGGCCCCCCTGCCGCTTCCTGGGGAACCGGCGCTCTTTCTGACGATAGGCCACGCATGGATTGCATCTCCCTCCCAGTGTCGGGCGTTCGACGTTTCGCCTGAATTCTGTTTGTTTTGTAAGCATACAAATGCAGCCCGCCGGCTCTGTCCAGGACAGCTTTGGACCACCCCCATACAAAAATTGTTTGCCCTCCCCCGCCTCCGGTGCGAGGCTTCGGGCCGTGTCCGTGGCGCACCGTTCTGCCATTGCTTCGAGGCAAGTGACGCGAACCGCCGCAACGATGGGTCCGACAGATGCGCAGCCGCCAGCTTGAAAGCTTCATCCTGGTCTGCGAATTGGGCAGCATCAGCAAGGCCGCGCTGGCGCTGAACATCGCGCAGCCGGCATTGGGGGTCCAGATCAAGGCGCTGGAAAGGGAGTTCGGCGTGCCGCTGTTGGTGCGCACCGTCACCGGGACCCACCCCACCCCGGCCGGCCTCCTCTTCCTGGAAGAGGCACGGCTGATGGTGCGGCGCCTGCAGGACTTGAAACGCTCGCTGCGCGAGGTTGCCGGGCAGGTTCCAAGAACACTGGCCGTGGGACTGACCCCCAGCCTGTCGGGGCTTCTGGCCGGCAGGCTGATGGAACGGCTACGCGGCGCCCTGCCTGGGGTCGAACTGAAGCTGTTCGAGGAACTGAGCCACGCCCTGATCGGTCATGTCTCCTCAGGCAAGCTGGATCTTGCGCTGGCCTATACGGTGCCGCGCAGCCGCATGCTGCATCGGGAACCGCGGCTGAACGAGGCGCTGTGCCTGATCACCCATCCGGGCTCGCGCTTCGACCGGACCGGTTCCCTGTCGCTGGCGGCCATCGCCGACGCCGAACTGGCGATGCCCAACGAGGGCGATCTGGTCCGGCGCCTGGTCACCGACGCGATGACCGCGCGCGGGCTGGTGCCGAACGTCGCCTTCTCGCTCGAATCGATGCAGGCGATCAAGGACATGGTCCGGCGTGGACTGGCCTGCGCGATCCTGCCGCACAGCGCCGTGGCGGAGGACATCCAGGCGGGCGCCCTGGTGATCCGGCCGATCAGCGACCCGGCGCTGATGCGAACGCTGTTCCTCATTCATCCCGCCGGAAGCGAAATGAATGCCGCCACCGTACAGGCGCTGCGCATCATCGACGGGCTGCTCGACGAATTGAGGAGCGAGGATCGGAACTTCACCGTCGCGACGGAACAGGATTGATGTCCTCCGCCGGAAGTGACGTCCCGACGGAGGAGGCCGCTGTCAGCGAATGCGTTCCAGAACACCGGCGCAATTGGCGACCGAGGTCCCGCCCATGTTGAAGACGCCACCCAGCGCGGCGTCCTTCACCCGGATCGGCTCCGGCATCTTGCCGCACAGTTGCATGGCCGGCAGCACATCTTATGCACCGGCAACCAGACGCTCGCGCAGTTCGCGCTTCAGCACCTTGCCGTAATTGTTCTTCGGCAGGCCGTCGACGAACAGGTAGCGCTTGGGCCGCTTGAAGCGGGCGATGCTGGCGTTGCAGTGGGCGTCGAGGCTGTCGGGAGAAATCTCGCGACCGGGTTCGGCGACGATGAAGGCGACGACGATCTCGCCCCATTCCGGATCGGGCTGGCCGGTGACGCAGACCTCGGCGACGTCCGCATGGCGCAGCAGCACCTCCTCCACCTCGCGCGGATAGATGTTGGTGCCGCCGCTGATGATGACGTCCTTCGACCGGTCGCGCAGCGTCAGGTACCCGCGCCGGTCGAAGGATCCCATGTCGCCGGTGTAGAGCCAGCCGTCGCGTAGCGCCTCGGCCGTCGCCCTGTCGTTGTTCCAGTAGCCGGCCATCACCACGTCGCCGCGGCAGACGATCTCGCCCACCTCGCCGGGGTGCAGCGGCCGGCCTTCGGCATCCACCACGGCCACCTCGACGCCGCTGCGGGCGAAGCCGACGGAGCCCAGCACCGCGTCGTCATCGGTGGCATGGTCGCGGCGGCGCAAGGACGTGATGGTCATCGGCGCCTCGCCCTGGCCGTAGATCTGGGCAAAGACCGGACCGAAGGTCGCGAGCGACCGCCGCAGTTCCTCCACATACATCGGCCCGCCGCCATAGACGATAGAGCGCAGATTCGCCGGCCGCCGCCCGCTGCGCTCCGCCTCCAGCCGCAGCCGCTGCACCATGGTCGGGGCCAGGAAGGCGCCGCAGCCGGGATGATGGTCGCAAAGGTCGAGGAATTCCGCCGGTTCGAAGGCCGAGGAGGCCGGAACCACCTGCCGGGCACCGCGGGCGACATAGGCCGCCATGTACAGGCCGGAGCCGTGCGACATCGGTGCGGCATGCAGCAGGCTGCACTCCTCGTCCACCGCCTCGACATCGGCAAGATGGGCGACGGTCATGGCCAGCAGGTTGCGGTGGGACAGCATCGCCCCCTTCGACCGGCCGGTGGTGCCGCTGGTGTAGAACAGCCAGCCCAGCGCCTCCGGGTCTGGGTTCACCGGTCCGGCCCATTCCTCCCCTGCCGCCAGCGCCGCATGGTCCGCCCCGCCGATGACGATGCGGCGGCAGGACGCCGCCGGCGACCCGGTCAGCGCCTGTTCCAGCCCGCCGGCCAGCTTGGGCGAAACCAAGACGGTGGACGCCGCGGAATCCTCCAGGATCTGCACCAGCTCGCGCGGGTGCAGCTTGGCGTTGACCGGCGTCGCCGCCATCCCGGCCGCCCAGATGGCGAAGAGCAGCTCGACATAGTCCGGCACATTCTCGCTGGCGATGGCGATCCGGTCGCCCGGTTGTCCCGATGCGCGCAGCCCGCCGGCGATCCGCAACGCGCGCGAGCGCAGCTCGGCAAAGCTGTGGACCGGCTCGGTCCCGCGGAACACCGCCCCGCGGTCGGGATGGCGGGCCGCCGCCTGATCGAGGAGGGAGAAGAGATTCACCGGCGCTGTTCCCTTGTTGGACTGGTCCACTGCGTCGAACGGCGGATCGTCCGTTCGTGTTACAAATATTCTGGCCTCTTCGGCGTGAAGATGTCCAGGTTCAGAACCGGCTCGACGCCGACGACCTCCCCGAATGCTCGACATTGGACGGAATGGCGAGCAGGCCGTTCGGGCCGACCGGATGCTGCTCGCCATTGACGTGGAAGCGGATGGTGCCGGCCAGGATGAGGACGATCTGCTGATGCACATGGCTGTGCGGACGCGGCTCGTGGCCGGGCATCAGGCGATGCTGCGCCAGAATGGCGACTGCCTGTATCACGCCCGGCATCAGCCCGCCGAGGAACGCGCCGAAAGGCCGGCCGAAGCCGCCGATGATGGCGGCGACGGCGCCCAGCGGGGAATGGAACATCGACCACGACCCCATGCCGTCCATGGGCGCCGAGGATTTCGCCTTCATGCTGAAGGAGCGGCCGGGCTGCTACAGCTGGCTCGGCAACGGTCCGGCCGAGGGCGGCTGCCTGCTGCACAATCCGGCCTACGACTTCAACGATGCCAATCTCGCCATCGTCGGCGCGGGCGTGACCGGCCTCTCCACCGCGATCGACCAACGCCTACACCGACGACCTATGGCGGGGCCTGCGGCGCTCCATCGTGCCGGTGCTGAATTTCCAGATGGTGACGGAACCGTTGCCGGCCTGGCTGGGCGACAGCGTGCTTCCCTCGGACATGGCCTGCGCTGAGGGCACTACGCCCCCAGCAATCCACGGGCCTGCAGGTCGGCGAACCGGCCGGCATGGGCGACGCGGCCGCCGTCCAGGATCAGGATCCGGTCGGCGCCGCGGATGGTCTCCAGCCGGTGGGCGATGACGATCCGGGTGCAGTCCAGCGAAGTCAGGGTGCGGATGGTCGCCGCCTGGGTGGCGTTGTCGAGCGCGCTGGTCGCTTCGTCGAGGATCAGGACGTCGGGCTTGGTCACCAGCGCGCGGGCAAGCAGCAGCCGCTGCACCTGTCCGCCCGACAGCGTGCGCGACGCATCGGCGATGGGCGTGCGCACGCCGAGCGGCATCGCCCGGATTTCGTCGGCGATGGCCGACGCCGCCAGCGCGTCCCAGATTTCCGCCGCGGTCGCGCCGCTCAGGCCGCGCACCACGTCGATCAGCGCGCCCGGCGGAAGCTGCGCCCCCTGGAGCACGGTGCCGACCCGCCGCCGCAACAGCCCCAGATCGAGCGAGGACAGGTCGTTGCCGTCATAGGTGATGCTGCCCACCCGCGGCCGTTCCAGCCCCAGCAACAGCCGCACGAGCGTGGATTTGCCGCAACCGGACCGGCCGAGGATCGCCACATACTCGCCGGCGGCGATGGTGAGATTGAGATTGGCGAAGACCGGGGTCTCCGCCTGGGCGTAGTTGAAATACAGCCCGCTGACCACGATCTGGCCGGACAACCGGCCGGGATCGATGCGCCCCAGCGCCGGTTCCGGCGCGCAATTCAACACCGGATCGGCGTAGCCACGGGCGGCATAGACCTGATAGAAGGCGCCGAACCCGTCACCCAGCGCCGCCGCCGCCCCGTTGGCGATCATGTAGGCGGTCATCATCGCGACGATGCTGGCGCTGTCGGTCCCGGCGGCATGGAAGACCAGGAACAGCGCCGCCATCGCCAGCACCGGCAAGGCCGCGTTGACCGACGCCATGCAGCCCTCGATCTTCTGCACCTCCATGCGCTTTTCGCGCATGCCGATGAAGCGCTCCGCCCAATGGGAGAGCGCCCAATGCTCGCGGCGGCCAGACGCAGCTTGGCGATGCCGGTCAGGAACTGCATCGCCAGGGAATCGGCCTGCCCGTTCAGCGCCTCCCCCACTTTGTAGACACGTGCCCGCAGCACCGCCGACAAGGCCGCCAGCCCGAGCTGGACCGCCAACGCCAGCATGGCCACCACCGCGCCGCCGCCATGGAAGGACGCCATGGCGAAGATGCTGGCCACCAGCACGGCGCCGGTCCCGATGCCGGCGACCATGAATCCCAGGGCGGCCAGCGGCAACGCCATCGCCATGCCCACCCGCGCCGCCATGTCGCCGGCCGAATGCTGGCGCAGCACCGGCATGGGCAGCCGCAGCACCCGGTCCCACAGGCCGGCATGCAGCCCGGCCTCGCGCATGGTCTGCATGCTCTGGCGCGTCACCTCGCCGACCAGCTGGATCACCAGCGTGACCGCGGCGACGCAGCCCAGCAGGATGCCCAGCTCCAGCAGGCCGGCATGGTCGCGCGCCGGCACCAGCGACGAGAAGGCGAACTTCATCCCGAACGGCATGGCGAGGCCGAGCAGCGCGCCCAGCGCCGCCACCGCCAGAGTCAGCAGCCAGAAGGCCGGCGGCGTTCGGACGAAGCGCATCAGCGAGCCGACCGTCTGCGGCCGGTCCGGCAGCGGCTCCACCATGGTCCAGGCCGAGGGGGACAGGCCGGCGGCGACCGCTGCCGTGACCGGGACCGGCTTGGCGCCTTCGCCGGCCAGCATTTCGTAACCGCGCCGGTTCGGCAGCAGCGCCACCGGCATACCGTCCAGCCTCGTCCCGACCAGCGGACCGAGCGGGCGACGCCACCAGCCCTCCGTCAGCGTCACCGGCCGGATGTGCAGCCCGGAGGCACGGGCGATCTCCTCCATCGTCGGCTGGACGTCGAGGTCGCGTTCGCGCAGCAGCGTCGGCCGGCGCAGCCGCAGGCGCGGGTTGGTGCGGGCGGCGACCGCGCTCATTGCCGCGAACAGCGGATCGTGATGACCGCCGTCCGCCCGCGCCGGCGGCTTGCGGGCATGGTCCAGCAGGCGGCCGGCCAGATGGACGAAGCGTTCGCCCTCCTCCGCCTCGCGCACGCCGCGCAGCGACAGCCGCCCGGCCTCGTCCGCCTCGGCCAGACCGCGGGCGCCCATCAGCATCTCACCGCAGGCGGCGGTCAGCGCATGGATGCCGGTCAGCGCCGCGGGCAGGTCGCGGTGCAGGGGACGGCGGCCGAAGACGATGCGCATCGGCCCCGCGGCCTTCAGCCACGCGCGCGGCGGCAGCGGCATGATGCCCTGGACCATCTCCTGTTCCAGCAGCAGGGCGCCGGGCGCGGGGACGGCGCACCACAATCCGGCTTCCTGGACCATCACCAGCTGGGATTCGGCCAGATCGACCGCCGTGCCGCACCGTCCCTGCCGGTCGATGCGCTCGGGGTGCCAGAGGATGGCGGCGATGCCGGAAATCAGCGTGGACGACCAGGATTCCATCCCGGCCAGCAGGGCGTCCGGTTCGATCTCCTCCAGCGGATCGGCGACGGGCTCCAGCCGCGACCCGGCGGCCGGCACCGCGATCAGCCCCTGCATGAAGGCGTCGATGCCGACGAGAAGGCTGCCGGCCGGCAACCGCCCGAGGAACAGGCGGGAACCGGCGTTGGCCCCCATGGCGGCGACGGCGAAGATGTCGGCTTCGCCCTCCTCCAGGAACCACACCGATCCGGCGGGTTCCAGCGCCACGGCCGGCTGCTGGAAGTCGATGACGGGAAGGCCGGCCGCCCCCGAGGTGTCGGCTGCTGCGATTGCGGTCGCGTCTGCTGCGGTCGTCATCGGCGGTTCATCCGGTCAGGCCATGCTCAGCATCAGCGTGGAAAAGGCACCCGCGCGGCGCGCCAGTTCGGCCGGCGGACCGGACTCGACGATCTCGCCGCTCTGCATCACCAGAACGCGGTCGCAATCGCGGATCGCCGTCAGCCGGTGCGCGATCACCAGCATGGTGGCCCCCCGGCGGCGCAGGTTGGACAGCAGCTGCGCCTGGGTGTGATCGTCCAGGGCGGCGGTCGCCTCGTCCATCACCAGGATGCGCGGGTTCTGCACCAGGGCGCGCGCCATCTCGATGCGGGCGCGCTGGCCGCCGGACAGGTTGGCGCCGCCTTCGCTGACCATGGAGGCGTAGCCGTCGCGGCGGTCGATGATGATGTCGTGGATCACCGCGTCGCGGGCGGCGGCGAACAGCCGCTCGTCCGACACCGTCGGGTCCCACAGCGCGATGTTCTCGCGCACGCTGCCTTCGAACAGCGTCACGTTCTGGTCGACGACCTGCACGCTCTGCCGCAGCACCCGGCGCGGGATCTCGCGCAGCGGCTTGCCGTCGAGCAGCACTTCGCCCGACCAGGGCTCGTAGAGGCCGGCGGTCAGCAGAGCCAGCGTCGATTTGCCGGAGCCGGAGCCGCCGACCACCCCGACCCGCTCGCCCGGTTCGATGGTCAGCGACAGACCGCGGATCAGCGGTGGTGCCCGGCGCGAATGGCCGAAGGTCACGTCGCGCAGCTCGATCCGGCCGGTCAGCCGCCGCAGCACGGCGGGCGCCTGTTGCGGTTCGAGCTGCCGGAACTCCTCGGCGATGGGATGCTGCATGGTGTCGTCGAGCAGGCGCAGATAGGAGCGCGCCTCCTGCATGCGGACGCCGAGCTGGACGAGGCGCGACACCGGCGCCAGGAAGGCCGACAGCAGGACCAGGAAGCCCATCATGGCGCCGATGGTCATGCCGCCCTCGGCGACGATGCCGCCGCCGATGGTGACCACCGCGGCCGACGCCGCCCCGCCGACGAATGCCGGCAGCAGCCGCAGCACGGCGCGGCGCAGCATCAGCGACTGTCGGATGTTCAGCACGCGGGCATGGCGGGCGACCAGCCGCTCGAACAGCAGCCGCTCCGCCCCTGCGGCGCGGTAGGTCTCGATCATGCGCAGCCCCTGCTTGGCATCGGCGCCTTCCTGCGCCGACTCGTTCAGCAGACGCTGCTGCCCCTCCTCCAGCTGGCGCGACAACAGGGCCAGCGCCAGGGCCAAGCCGGCGGCGGCGACGACGGCGACGAGCGCCAGCGCCGGCTGGTAGAAGGCCATCGCCGCCAGATAGGTCAGCGCGGTCAGGATGGCGAACAGGCAGCCGCCGATCTCGCCCGCCAGCAGTTCGGCCAGCCGGTCGCTCTGCATGATGCGGTCGGCGACCGCCGCGGGCCCGCGCTGGCCGAAGAATCCCATCGGCAGCCGCAGCACCCGTTCCATGAAGCCGATGCCGCCCAGCAGGGCCAGACGGGTTTCCAGCCGGTGCAGCACGCTTTTCTGCAGCCATGTGAAGGTGAGGGTGACGACGCTGACCACCAGCATCGCGCCGATCAGCGGCGACATCCAGTCGGCCAGCCCGCCGACCAGGACGCTGTCCATGAAGATCTGGCGGAAGGCGGGGAACAGCATGCCGGGGATCGCCAGCAGCAGGCTGAGCGCCGCGGCGAACCACACCGCTCCCCAGGATTTGCGCAGCCGCCGGGCGAGGCCGCGCAGCGCGCTGGGCGCGGAACCGCCCTTGCGGAACTCCGGTCCCGGCGACATCAGCAGGGCAATACCGGTGAACTGGCGGCGGAACTCCGCATCGTCTACGCGGCGGCGGCCACGCGCCGGGTCGTTCAGATACCACCAGCGCCCGCGCCGTCCCTCCAGCACCAGGAAATGGTCCATTCCCCAATGCAGGATCATCGGCCCCGACTGCCCGTGCAGCCCCTCCGGCTCGGTGCGCACGCCGCGGGCCTGCAGGCCCAGCTCACGCGCGGCCTGAACCAGATTGGCGGCGCGGCTGCCGTCGCGGGAGATGCCGCAGCGCTCGCGCAGATCCTCCAGCGTCAGCCAGCGGCCGTAATGGGCGGCGACGATGCCGAGCGCCGCGGCGCCGCATTCCGCCGCCTCGATCTGCAGGATCGACGGGGTGCGCATCTCAGGCCCCGGAGGGGGCCGGCTGAGGGGCCGGCTCCGTCGCCACGTTGCTCAGATCCAGCCGAAGCCATTGCTGAAGGATCGGCAGGGCCAGCGCGATCAGCCGCACCTTCTGCACGGTGATCTCCACCGACACCAGCGTGCCGCCGTCCATCGAGAATTTCGGCGGATTGCCGGTCGACCAGCGCAGCGCCCCGGCCGCGTCGCGGTCCAGCCGGATCATGATCTCGAAGGGGGTGCGCAGCGTCTTCTGGAACTCGTTGACCAGCGCGTCGTTCTGCAGGGTGCGGAGCATGCCGACGCTGCTGGCGGGGGTGTCGGCCACCCGGTCGACACGTCCGACCAGATGGCCGTGCTCCTCCTTGCGGACCGATGCCGGCGACACGTCGGCCTCCATGCCGTGGCGCAGCTTCTTGCCGTCCTGCGCCCCGACATAGACCAGCGCCACCAGATCGCTGCCCTGCCCCGGCAAGGCGCCGTCGCGCTCGACGCTGACGATGGGTGCGCCGCTCGACACCACCTGCCCGATATTCGCCTTGGCCTCGACAACACGCCCGCCATAGGGAGACAGAACAGCGGCATAGCGCGTCAGCCGGTCGCGGGCGGATTCGACCGCGCGCGAGGCGGTCGCCACCCGCTGCTCGGCGGCCAGCATGTCCTTTTCGCGCTGGGTCTGGCGGCGGGCGGCGTCGAGCGTCATGGTCTGAAGCTCGTTGCGCTGCGCCTCCAGGTCGGAGCGGATGGTGAACAGCTCGATCTTGGCGGAGATGGCGCGGTCGCGGGTGGTCAGTCCGCGGTCGGCGAGCTGGCGGACCAGTTCCTCGCGCTCGGTCATCATCCGCTGGCGTTCCTGCAGCGAGGCGATGTTGCCGTTGACCGCCTGCTCGCGCGCCTGCCGCCAGACCTCGTCGGCATGCAGGTCGCGCTCCTGGAAACGCCGCATGTCGTCGCGGGCGGCAAGCGCATCCTGCAACTCGCCTTCCGCCTCGGCCAGCCGCAGCTTCTGCTCGCTCTGGTCGACCAGCGCCACGACGTCGCCCTGGCGGATCATGTCGCCCGGCTTGAAGCGGATGTCGTTGATCCGGCCGCTCGACTCCGACACCACGTCGATGACGCCGGCAGGGCTGACCAGGATGCCCTGACCGGTGACCTTGATCGAAACGTCGGTGAGGGACGCCCAGACGACGACGCCGACGACCAGCAACGCCAGCGTGACGCAGAAGGCCAGCACCGGCGGCCGCACCACCTCCAGGGCATCGTCCACCTGGGAAACGGAGGTGGCGGCCGCGGCAGCTTCGGCACGGAAGCTCGCCTTGCCGCCTTTGTCCCCCGACACCGTTGGATTTCCGCCACCAGCCGGTGACGACGCCGTCGCTGGCCTTTCCGTCGTCGCGCTCTCGCTCATGCCGCTCTGCCGTCCGCCGCCGAGCCGCCCGGCATCACCACTTCTTCATCTTCTTCTTGATGGTGTTCGTGACGCTCTTCGCCGTGTTGGAGACACTGTTGACCGCACTCTGCGCCGTGTTCGACACGTCGTGCGTCACCGACTGCGCGGTGTTGCTGACCGTGTTCGCGGTGCTCTGGGCAGTGTTGGACACCGTATGCGCCGCGTCGGTCACCGCCGGAGCCGCCGTGGTGGCCACGGACTGCGCGGTGTTGGCAACGGTGTGGGCGGCATCGGTGACGGCGGGAGTGGCCGCGGTGACGGCCTGGGCGCCGGCATGTTCGAGCGGGGCGGTGTTGACGGTGACTTCGCTGCTCAGCGTGACGCCGCCGATGCCGACCGCGACGCTGACGCCGGTTCCGATGGTGACATGGCCGTCGGAATAGCCGGCCGTGACCTCGGTGCCGCCACCGACCGACCCGCCGCTGATGTAGCCGACCTGCCCGGTGCCGCTGACATTGTTGTCGCCCACGGTGACGGAGGCCGAGACCTCCTGATAGATGCCGGCATAGCCGCTGGCCCCGGCATCGACGCCGCCCGCGCCGATGGAGGCGGTGACCTCGCCGCCGGCGCCGATCGCGATGGTTTGGCTGGCCGTCCCCTCGACCGTGACGCCGTTGCCGACATTTCCGCCGGCCGAAACCTCGGTGGTCATCGACACGCCGACAGAACCGGACGCGGATGCCTCCACCCCCGTGACCGAAACCGAAACGCTGGCGCTGCCGCCGACGCCGGCTTCGTAGCTGACGGTACTCGTGACCGGCCCGCTGGAGATCGAAACGCTGCCCTGGCTGCCGGCAAAGCCCTCGGCCGTGGCGGTCACGCCGCCGGACCCGATGGTCACGCCGGCCGAACCGCTCGCGCCGGCTCCCACTTCGGCCGTCACGGTGGCGCCGCCGAGATTGTGGCTGGTGGAAGTGGAAACGCCGACACTGCCCGAAGCGCTGGCGACCTCGACACCGACGCTGACGCTGACCCCGTTCTCATCCTCTTGCGCATGACCCGACTGGGCATTGGTCGTGCCGGTCCCCCCGACCACCACCAGAAGCTCGTCATCGGGAAGTTCGACCATCGCCGCCTGCATCTTGCTCATGCTTGCAATCCCTGGTTATTGGATGATCGGAAGTCTTTCGACCCGACATTCGTCGCGGCCGGGAAACGCGCAAAGTTCGCGTCAAATCATTTGTATGGGCGCTAACCGCTCGAGGTAATCCCATGTTTATGGGAGACCTTGAGAATCCAAATGTCCCGCAAGCCCCGGTGGTGATGCAGCCTCGGGTTTCTCTATTGGATGTCTTGCAAACCAGGGAGGCGGAACGGCAGATCGATGATGACCCGCGTTCCGTCGGGTCCGCTGAGCAGGGTCAGTTCGGCACCCAGCGACGCCGCGCGCGTGCGCATGTTGTTCAGCCCCTTGCCGGGGCGTGCGGCAGCGATCCCGCCCCTAATCCGATCTGGAATCCCACCTGGAATTCCCCTGCCTTCATCCCGCACGACGATGCGAACCGCGAACCGCCCCTCCCTGTCGGGACCGCCCTCCAGATGGCCGGCCGGTGCCGGCGCCATGACGATGGCGACCCGGTGGCAGCCGGAATGGCGCACCGCATTGGTGACGGCCTCCTGCAGGATGCGGAACAGGGTCAGGGCATGTTCCGACCTGAGCCCCTCGATGTCGGGCAGCGGCGCCATCTGCCAGTCGAGTTCAATCCCCTGGGCCTGGAGTTGCGGACCGATGCGGTCATAGAACTGGGCCAGCATCATGCCAAGGTCGTTGCCGACATCGTCGAGCGACGCCACCACCAGCCGCAGATCGTCCAGAGCCTGCCGGGCCGCCGCACCGATGCGGCGGTAGTCGTGCTGCGGCAGCTCGCATTGGGCGACGATCGACACCAGCTGCCCCGCCAAGCCGTCATGCAGATCGCGGGTCAGGCGCAGCCGCTCGCTTTCGAGGGCGGCGGTACGGGTCTGCGCCTGTTCGCGGGCGAAGCTGGCCCGCAATTCGGCCTCCGCCGTCGCCACCTCGCGCCGCAGAACGTCGTTGAAGCGGCTGACCTCGCCCAGCGCCTTGGCGAATCGCCACATCAGCGTCGCGCTGATCACCGTCATCAGCAGCGGCGCCATGTAGCGGGTCATCGACGGCACGCGCAGGTCCAGAACGCCGGTCATCGACAGGATGTCATGGGCGGCCATCAGGATGATGACGATCAAGCCGCCAAGCACGATCTGGGCGGGAGCATGATTCCGCCGGACCGCCGCCGAAATCAGGATCCCGGCCGACCAGCCCAGCATCGCGATCGCCCAGGGGATGACGGCGACCAGCCAAAGCAGGGCGAACCATGGCTGCAGCCGCGGCGGGTCGAGGGCGGTGATCAGGAACGCAATGGCGATCACCGCCGGAACCACCAGCAGCAGCCGGATCGGAACGGCCAGTTCACGCCCGACCAGACGGCACATCACGAAGGGCAGCAGCGCTCCCTGCCACTGGCCGGCGAAATTCACGACGCGGAACAGCCATTCCAGCCCGCTCGGTCCGGTGCTGAACATCGGCAGGCCCTGAAGCACGCCCAGCCCGAGAATCAGGCTCATCACCAAATGGATCGGCTCGTCCCGGTGACCTATCCACACGATCAGCAGGGACAGGCACAAGGCCGCCTGCCACGCGACCAGCAGGCGCGGCAGCGTGACCATCATCCACTCACGCTCACTGTAAGCCGCACGCAGCAGACGGTCCGGGCCGACCAGCACCGTTTCGAGAAATCCGCCGGACTGGCTCCAGGCGTCCATGCGGATGTCGATCCGGTTCTCTCCATTTATCAGCAACTGGGTGGGGACCCGCTGGATCAGCGGCATCGCCTGATTGACGACCATGTCCGACTGGGTGGTCTGGCTGTCGGCCAGCAGCGCTCCGTTCACCCACAGCGTAATGCGCCCGGACAGGATCGGCACATAGACGGACCAGTGCCCGTCCTCATTCGGAGCGTAGCGGAAGGTCAGTCGGAACAGGCCGGAGCAGCCGACCGGATCGGGAACCGCCTTGCAACGGTAAGGAAGCGGGACGGTGGCGACGCCGGGCGGCATCGCTTCGGGCGGCGGACTGTCCACGGAGTGGTCGCCGGCCACCGCGGTGAAGCGCGCCTCCACGATTGGCAGAGCGCCATCGGGTGTGGGCGGCGTCGCCATCACCAATCCGAGGCCGAGAAGGACAGCCAGTCCGTAATAGAGAAGCAGCAGCGGACCGCGGCCTTTCAGCCATGCCCGCAGGCGCATCGGCAAATGCGGACCGGAGGCCGGCAATCCGGCGATGTGTTGGCTCACTGGAGTCAGTCCGACAGCTTGATGATTCTCCGCTCCACTGCAGTGTAGACCGCTTCGCTTCGGGAGTTAACCTCAAGCTTACGGTAGATGTTCTTGATATGGCTGGGAACCGTCTGCCGGCTGATTCCCAGGCGCGCTGCGATGTCGTTGTAGGTGAAGCCTTTGGCGATGCCCCACAGGATGTCCATTTCACGCGGGGTCAGAGGGGGCGGCGCTTCCTCCGTCTTGGCGGGCGGGCCTGCTTGGGTCTGGCGGATGATGTGGCGGGCGATGGACGCGGAGATCGGAGACCGGCCGTTGGTCAGGTCATGCACCGCCGCGATCAGGTCGATCGGCCGCGCATCCTTCAGGATGTAGCCGGAGGCGCCGGCCCGCACCGCCTGCATCACCGACAGCTCGTCCCCCAGGACGGAGATGACCATGATCTCCGTCTCGGGCAGGCTTTGCCGCACCTCCCGGATCAGGTCGCTGCCGTGACCGTCGGGCAGCTTCAGATCGGTCACCAGCACGCTCGGGCGGCAGCGCTCCAATGCGGTGCGCGCCTCCATCAGCGTTCCGACGGACGCCTGCAGGGCAATCCCGTCGCCCGCGGCCAGCGATGCGGCCAGGAAGTCCCGGGTCGGGGCATCGTCCTCCACCAGGATCACCGAGATGACGTGGTCGGCTCTGGCGGCTGACCCTGCCTGATCCACTGTGACGCCCCCTGCAGACTGCCGGTTCGATGGTTCGAATCAAACGTCATCATACCGGGCAACGGCGGGAAGTCACATACCATGAATGCGGGATGCCGCCGCCGGTACACGATCTGCGACGATGCACCGGCTGACATGCACCAGCCGCCATGAACCCGCCGCCATGAACCCGACAACGGGACTGCCGCAATGCCCTTGCCGACCACCTCCCCTGCCGCCTCCCCTTCCGGCATCGATCTGCCCGCCGGCGCGCTGGAGGAGTGGCGCCGCATCGTCGGGCCGGAGCATGTCCGGACCGGGGAAGCCGACCGGCTGGACTGGGGCCGCCGCACCTTCGCACCGGATGTGCGGGTATCGGCCGTCGTCAGTCCGGGCGATGCCGACCAGACCGCCGCCTGCCTGTCGACCGCCACCCGTTACCGCCTGCCGGTCCATCCGGTCAGCCGCGGCGCCAACTGGGGAATGGGATCGCGGGCGCCGACGCGGGACGGGGCCGTTGTCCTCGATCTCCGCCGGCTGGACCGCATCTCCGGCTTCGACGGGCGGCGCGGGCTGGTGCGGGTCGAGGCCGGGGTCACCTTTCAGGCCCTGGCGGACTTCCTGGCGGAAAGGACCGACCGCTTCTTCGTGCCGGTCATCGGCGGCCCGGCACAGGCCAGCGCGCTCGCCAACGCTCTCGACCGCGGCGACGGCAGCATGGGCGAGCGCTGGACTTCGCTCTGCGAATTGGACGTCGCCCTTCCGGACGGACGGCGGCTGCGGACCGGCTGCGGGCCGCTCGGAGCGGACAGGACGGTCGGGCTCGACCCGGCGCCGGCCGGCCCGCTGATCGACGGGCTGTTCAGCCAGTCGAACCTGGGGGTGGTGACCGGCGCCGTCATCCGGCTGGAAGCCATGCCCGGCGATCTCGCCATCCTGTCGGTGGACATCGGAGGCCTCGATGCCCTGCCCGCCTTCATGGAGGTTTGGCGCGACTGCCAGTGTGAGCAATCCCTGCCCGACCGATCGCTGACCCTGTGGAACGGCATCAAGTGGCTGGCGCTGGACGAGGTGCGCGCGGCGATACCGGCCGACCGGCTCGCATCGGCGGCATTGGACGAGTGGCATGCCTCCGCCGTGATCCGGGCGGAGGCGCCGGAGATACTGGAGGCCCGCGCCGCCCGTCTGTCCCGACGTTTCGCTGCGGTGTCCCGGACGGTGGAAGTTGACATCGCGAGGCGCGAAGGCACCTGGATCGAGGGATTCGAGGATTGGCTGGGGGTGCCGGATGGGCGCAACCTGCGCACGGTCTACTGGCGCAAAGAGCGGCATCCCGATCTCACGACCGCCGATCCCGACCGCGACGGCTGCGGGTTGATCTGGCTCTGCCTCGCCTTTCCCTTCGAATGCCAAGCCTTGATCAGTTATCTGACCTGGGCGCGCGGTCGGCTGGAAGAGGCCGGGATCGACCTGAATGTCGGGATCGAGTCCAACGGCTTCCGCTGCCTGCTGTGCTATTTCACGCTGGGGTTCGACCGTTCTGCGCCGGGGGCGGACGAGGCGGCTCTCGCCGCCTATCGGGATCTGATCGGAACGGCATTGGAACGGGGCTTCGTCCTTATCGGCTGGCAAACGGCCTGCCGGTGCCTGAGACGATGCGCCAGACACCCGCGGCCGCATTGCTGGCGGAACTGCGTGCGGTGGGCGATCCGGCCGGCGTCCTGTCGCCCGGTCGCAACGGTATCGGTCGGTTGCCGTGATGGGCGTTGTTGCAGCGAACCGGGTGATGTGAGGTTGCCGGGGGCGGATCGCCCACGACAAGTTCGTCGGCATGAGCACGACGCCCGACGCCGTCACATCCCGAAGATGAAGCTCCAGGTGACGAACTGGGCGGGCTATGAGGCCGGTCTGCGGCATCGTGGCAGCCTGACATCCCTCCACGCGCCACAGCGGTGCCCGGCCCGACCGCCGCGACCGAGCCGTCGCAGCGGGACCGCCACATCCAGAGCATCGGGAATGGGGCCAGACGTATCGCCACATCGGCGAGGATCAATTCCGGGAGGAGCACGGCGACCAGCACGAAGCCATCGCGGACACCGTCGTGCGCCGAGATGCGGAGCAAGCGCGCGAGGCGACGAGCGGTCATCTGCCGACCATGCAAGCCGTCAGGTGATCGTCAGCCCGCCATCGATCGCGAAGATCGCCCCGGTGGTCCAGGCGGCCTCCGACGAAGCGAGAAGGACGGCGATGCCGCCGAGGTCGCTGGCTTGGCCGATCCGGCCCAAGGGGTAAAGCCGCTTGACCAACTCTTCCATGGCGCACTGGGTGTCCTTCGGCATCGCGGCGATGGTGCGGCGGCGCAGATCCGTGTCCACCGTACCCGGCGCGATGGCGTTGACGCGGATGCCGCGCGGCGCCAGTTCGTAAGCCATGGCCTTGGACAGGGAATAGAGGCTGGACGGTCGCCCCGGCAGCATCTTTCCTGCGAAGCACGAGAAGATGTTGATGACCGAGCCCCTCGCGGCGGGCATCAGCGGCGTAATTCGCCGATCTCTGCTTCGTCATGATGACTCCATCTTCTCAGGAATTGGAGCCTCCGGGAATCCCGGCGCGGTTCAATGTCCTTCCGGCAACATCTCCGGACCCGGAGTTTCATCCCCATTTATTTGGAGTGGCCTATTGGTCCATTGGTATATGTGCACATGAAATTGATCCAGATCAGATCGCTATCCACTATGATGGGACAAATCTAAGCGCTGAACGAGCCTCCCGAAATCGAAATTGCCGCTAGGCTCACCTCAGCTCCGCGGAGATGACCATGTCGTCATCGCATGGCTTTTCAAGAAATGAAGCGCTGTACGCAGAACTCCTCAGTTCAACTATTGACGCACTCGCCAGTGGGACGCACAGCGACCATACTCTGCTGCTGCTGCACAAGCGCTATCGGGAAGCAGAAAGCGGCGAAGCGGTTCAAAGGAAATGGTTGTTGCGATCGCTCATCAGCACTCCTGCACGAACCCCTCTCGGTGTCGCTGTAAAGCTCTCGGTCGCCTGTCGTCTCGGCGGATATCTTGATGCAGCCCAGGAGGCGTCCGATGGACCGGTCGGCAGCCACATCATCGTTTCAGCCCTGATCGACTCCCTCGCACAGGCTCAACTGCTCCCCACGAATCGGAGTGATCCAAGGCATTGAGATTTGTGAGAAAGGCTCCCCATGCGGCCAGAATGCCAATCCTGCCCGGTTCGACGCGACGGCTTGTGCGCCAGCGCTTCCGATGCGCAACTCATTGCGCTGGGCAACATCAAACACCCGCTTTGGCATGTGCAGGCGGGAGGCTGCGTCTTCGCCGAAGGGGATGCGAGCGACATGGTGTTCATCATCCGCCGCGGTTGGGCGGTCGCTTCCGCCTTTCATGAGAATGGGCGTCGCCAAGTGCTCCGCTTTGCCATGCCGGGGAGCATGGTCGGATTCGAGACGACCGCCGATGACTGCATGCCCTGCACGATGGAAGCGGTGACGGACCTCACAGTTTGTCCAATCCCGCGCCCGTCGCTGATGCGCTTCTGCCAGTTCGCACCAGAACTGGCTTTGCGGATGGCATCGCTTCTTGCGGCTGAAACCATCGTGGACTGGCGCCTGTTGGGGGGGCTTGGCACCTGCAACGCAACCGAGCGGATCGCCCGACTTCTCCTTGCGCTGTGTCAGCGCCAAAGTCATGCCTTCGACACCTGTGAGGAAGAATTCGCACTTCCCATCACCCAGACATTGATCGCCGATGCCACCGGCCTCACACCGGTGCATGTGTGCCGGACCTTGAAGGAGATGCGCGCGGCCGGGTTGCTGAGTTTCCTGAAGGGGCGTCTGCGCGTTATGGATTGGTCGCGGTTGGCAAAACTCGCGGAGTTGACCGAAACTTGGGCTCCCGATCCACCTTTTCTGCTTCCGCGCCCTCCTCCGGCACATGAGGCATGTAGCGAAGGGACTTGGCGCAAAATGACAGACTGGGGTACAAGGTCAGCCCACAACAGGTAGACGTAACCCTGTTGGACTGTCATCTGCCCGGCCCCTGCTCCGTTTATCGCCGATGGAGCCGGCCACCCGTCATCGCCATGCCGACGACCCGATACACCTCTTCGTCGACCAGTCGAACCGATAAGGATCGGCAGCGATGACTGGCGTTTGCAGTGCCCGATCAGGACGTTCAGTCGGCCTGCCAATTTGCCCTCAAAAAGCACTCGCCCTAATCGTAATGCCATGTGACCACACCCTGGTGATGATTCCGAAGAGCTTCGGCGATGCGCCGCGGCAAATGCAGATCGGTGGTGGTTACCGTCATCCCATCAGCGGTGTTGCTGATGTCCATGATCCTGTTCAGCGGATGCTCGGCCTTCTCAAGCGTCTCCTGACGACGGACCTGCGCCAGGATTTCCGTCCGATGAGCCTGCACGAAGTCGCCGCTCATCGTCAGGATGCCGGCCGGGATGCCATCGTGAATGCGCTGACAGGCTTGGCATACCATTTCGGACGCCTCTGCCGGCCTTGCGCCCCACCGCCAGCGCCCATCCTCGTAGATCGCGTGGCAACGCGGACAGACGCTCGGATCGGCGGGCTTGAGTGCCGACTTGTAGGGATCATGTTCATGCTCCTGCATCAGCCGGTCGCGGCGCTCGGGTTGCGGGCGGTGATCGCGGACGGGACCATTGTCCTGATGCCGTTGTTTCATGACGCGTTCCTCCACGATGGGCGAATAGCCGGTATACTCACCCACTATGCTCGCATGTCGATCGCCCACCGCCTTAACCTGGATAAACCCGGCTGCGATCGGCCGAGTTGCGCTGACGATCAGCCGCATGAGTCAGCGAGGTTAATCTGGATCAAGGTCGGATGCCGGCCTTCGCGCAACTGTCATGGAACCTCCCCTCCGCACCAGGAGACGGTTCATGATCAAGCATATTCTGGTTCCGCTCGATGGCGCCGCTACGGATGAGCGGGCGCTGAACGCCGCCTTTACCATCGCCAAGCTGTTCAATGGGCATGTGGATGCCGTACATATGCGGTCCGACCCGCGGATTTCGCAACCGCTGGTTGCCGAAGGCTTCTCATCCGACATGCTGGAGCGCCTGATCCGCGAGGCAGAGCAGGCCGATCAGGAGCGGGCGTCGCAAGCCCGGCGCAGCTTCAACTCGGCCATCGCCGCCGCCGGCGTTCACAGCGTCGGTTATCCGGATCCGGATATCGCCGTTACGTCCGGTTCGATCACCGCGACATGGCGGGAGGTGATGGGGCTGTCAGAGGATATTCTCCTCCAGCGGGGACGATGTGCCGACCTGATCCTGTTCGCCCAGTCCTTCGACGCTTCCCCCAACGTCATGCGGCTGGAGACGGCTTTGTTCGAAACCGGCCAGCCGATCCTGCTGGCGGCACCGGGCATGGACGCCGAAGCGCTGTCGTCGGTTGCGATCGCCTGGAACGGCAGCCGACAGGCGGCCAGGGCGATTGCCGCGGCCATGCCGCTCCTGTGGCGTGCGCGAACCGCCACACTGCTGACGATCGCCGGCAGCAATGACGTCACCGGGCCCACGGCACCGATGGTCACGCGCCTTTCCGACCATCTCGCGTGGCATGGCATCTCGGCCGCGGTCGACGTGCTTCACGAGGACGGCCGCCCGACCGGGAAATTGCTGGCAGACCGGGCGAAGGAAATCGGTGCAGGCCTGCTGGTCATGGGTGGGTATGGACACAGCCGGTTCCGGGAAATGGCTCTCGGCGGCGCAACCCGCTACGTGCTGGAAACCGCACTCGGCTGTTCGGTCCTGATGGCGCACTGATGCTGTCACCCTGGTCGTTCGGCATGGGAATTCGATCGCAATCTCCGGCTGCTCGACCCGGTCGATGAACTCTCATATCTTGCTCTTGAATGCGATCGTCCGGCGCGCGGGCTGGATCGGCGACCGCATCCTGAAAAGCTACATGCTGCGCAGCGGCGACCGTCATTGCATTGAGAAACGCTGATCATGCCCGATGGGGCGGTCGCGCTGCCTTAAGGTCAGTGCACCAGGAATACCGGCATGGTGGTAAGGTCCACCACATGGGATGTCGTGCTTCCCAGCGTCCATTCCCGCAGGCGGTTACGGCCATGCCCGCCGATGACGAGGAGGTCGGCTTCGAACTGCGACGCCATGCCGAGCAAAACGCTCCCGGTTTCACGCAGACTTTTCGGCAAATGCTCCACCTGGGCATCCACCTCGTGTACCAGAAGGTATTCCTTCAAGCGTTCAGCATCTCTTTGCAGCTCTTCATCCAGTCCGGCTGTTCCAATGAAGACATTTTGCGCTCGCCGCAGCAGGGGAAGCGCCGCGGCAACCGCTCTGGTTGCTTGTGGGGTTCCGTTCCAGGCGATCATGATTCTGGAAGCTGAGAGCGGCGCAGGGAGCGATGGCATCAAGATCACCGGACGTGCGGATGCGAACAATGCCGCGTCGAACATCGATCTCCAGACGCTGTCCGTTACATCGCCGGTTTCGGGTTTGGCGAACACGATGAGGTCGGCAAAGCGCGCGGCAATACCGGTCATTCTGTCGGCCGGTCCCTCCACTTCCCGCCACAGAACCTGCGGGCATGGGCGGGATGCTGCATCGTCATCCGCGGAACTGCCGGCTTGGCCGCAAATCCGTTGCATCCGCTCGTGTGCCGCTTCGCAGTCCTTTCCAATCTTCGCCTGCACCTCGCGGAGGGCGTCTTCCAGCATTGTTCCGGCAAAGCCCTTGCCAAGCACCAGGATCAGTGCTTCCGGAGCGGGACGCGCATAGAGCACCTCGACCTGCGAACCGAAGATGCGCCCGACGTGAATGGCGGCGTCGAGGGCCGCCGCCATGCCGAAAGCCGCATTGGACAGAGGAACAAGGATCTTGCGGTACATGGTCCATCCCTCCGAGGGCCGGGAGCCGAGCGTTCCCGAACGCAAGATCCGATGTCGCGGACGACCCGGCATTAATCCCGGTTAAGGCCTGCGGGGCGCATTCCCGCCATCTTGAAGGTCAAACCGACGATGGAGGGTTCCATGGGGTCTATCCTGACGGGGGGGCGGTTCTTCGCTCACGGCGTCGTCGCAATCGGGATCATTATGATGTGCTCGCCGGGCTTTGCACAATCGCGCACCGGAAAGTCCGAAGAACCGATCGGCCAATCGTCCTTTCTGGCCAACTGCGCCGTGTGTCATGGTGTCGGCGGGCAAGGCGACGGCCCCTATGCCGGCTATCTCACCAGGAAGCCGGCGACGCTGACCACGATCCGGGAACGCAACCACGGCATCTTCCCGCTCGAATACCTGTACAAGGTTATCGACGGTCGCGAAATGATCTCGGCACACGGAACGCGCGACATGCCGGTTTGGGACAGGTTTTCATGACGGAGTCGGTTCAGGACTTCTGGCCCTGGGGATCGGAGCAGGTGGTACGTGGGAAGATACTGGAGCTGGTCTATTTCATTCAGACGATACAGGAAAAATAGCCGCCATTGTCCGGGCCGGTGCGGATCGCCGAATCGGCCCGGACCTGGAATTCGCTCAAGACTCCTCATCCCGCCAGCGGATGAATCGCTCTGATGTTGTCCTTGTTGCGATTTCAGTTCGGCCCGCCCCCCAGATTTCGGTGTGGGCATGGCCGGTTCCACGGACGGTTGCCGCCACCCGCATCGCCGCGTCGATGTCCGGAGCGGAAAAGATGTCGAGGAAATCATAAGGTCCAAGCACCGCGAAGCTGCCTCGCCACTCGATATCGGGACAGGCCTGGCCAATCCTCTCGCCAAGCTGCTTTTGAAACGCCTCCGTCGACAGCGGTGGCCCCTTTTGACTTTGGATGAGCCGCGTCAACATGATGAATGTGGCCATGTTTGCTCCTCCCAGTCGCCGTTGCGGTCGGACCGTCCAACCGCAATACAGAACGAAAATCAGGAAATCCGGTGACGCGATTCCTGCGCCTCGGGCGCGGGGATCGTGTTGCCTGCGCGATCGAGCAGGCGGATGACGTCCGTATCATCGAGTTGGTGAAAGTCGCGGTAGCAGGGTCCGATCGCCTGAAACTCGACGGGATCTTGCGATCTCTGCCGCCACCGCGATACCACCCCGTGGCAGCGCCAGAAAGACCGGATCCTGGTCCCGCAGAGGCAGAAGCCTGTCGACCAGCCGCCTGCCGGCATCGGCCCGGTCCTTGAACAGGGCCGGACGGATATCCGTTCCTCTAATTTCCAGCCGATGAACCATCTTCCCTCCCGGCATCTCCGGGCTTCAGCTGTGTGTTTCCTCGCCCTTGCGGTCCCGACGCGCCCCTGCGTCCCCGGCGCGCCGTTCATTCACTTGGAAAGACCGCTCGACGGTTGCGGACGCCTGATCGGACCAACGCTTCATGCGGTCTGCCATCCAGTCGTTCCACAGCGAGGATCGTTCCGCTGCATCCTCGATCGTTCCCATCCGCTCCACGGTGGACAGTGCCGATCGGATATCGTCCTGCCGGTGCTCAAACCAGTTCCGGCTCAGGTTCTCGAAGCCACCAAACAGGTTGGACTGCATTCGCAGGATCGCTTCCGTCCGTTGCAGAAAGGTGTTTTGGACGAGGTTGCCGGAGGTCCAGACCGAAAACTCGTTCACCAATCGGGGGGCTGCATATGTGCGTGATGCTTGGCTCTTCATCGATAGTCCTCCTCATTCAACCAAATTCTCCCGCCGCCTCACCGGGTTTTCCGAGAGGTATACAAGGGAGGAACTTCGTCTCCACTTAATCCAAGTTAATGAGGATATGGCGCATTGGGACGGGTATACTTCCTTTGAAAGGCTCAGCCGCCCGGACGCGGGGACGCGGCAGGATTGCGGCGTCACCTGACTGGAGCAGAGCGCATGCTTCGACAAACCGGAATCAGGATTGTCAATCTGGTCCGACACTCGGCAATCGCTCTGGCGATGGTCATGAGCATCAGCGCCTGCGCGCTCGATAGGGTCGGGAACCCGAAGGATGACACGGCCACGGCAGCCATGCCCACATTGGCCCCCATGCTGGAACGGGTTCTACCGGGCGTGGTCAGCATTGCAGTAAGCGGCCAGTTGTCGGCAGAGGAGATGCGGTTGCTCCGCGATCCCGAATTCCGCCGCATGTTCGGCCTGCCCAAACGCGTGCAACCGGAGGAGCGCCGCTTTCTCGTGCAAGGCTCCGGCATCGTCATCGATGCGGCCAACGGCACCATCGTCACCACCCATCATCTCGTCGATGGAGCCCAGGACATAACCGTCACGCTGGCAGACGCGCGGCAGCTGTCCGGCCGCATGGTCGGTTCCGACGCGGTCAGCGACATCGCGGTGATACAGGTGGAGGCACGCGATCTCGTCGCGGTGCCGCTGGGAGATTCCGATGCCCTGCGCGTTGGCGACTATGTGGTGGCGATCGGAAATCCGTTCGGCCTCGCCCAGACCGCGACGCTGGGGATCGTCAGCGGCATCGGGGCGAGGAACCCTGCCGAACCCGAGGGTCCCTTCATCCAGACCGACGCCGCGATCAATCCAGGCAACTCGGGTGGAGCCCTGGTGAATTTCAGGGGAGAGTTGGTCGGGATCAACGACAGTCTGATTGGGTCAGCCGTCAGCAACAGCGGCATCGGCTTCGCCATTCCGGTCAGCCGGGCAAAGCAGTCCGTCGACCACCTCCTCGGCCATGGCCCATCCCGGCCCTGAGAAAGCAGGTATTCCCTCGCCTGCCTACTTTTGTTTCCACCAATTGCAGTCAGTTTCAGCATCTCATGCGGCGTTCCCCCGGTGAAGCGCCTCCCAGGTTAATCCAGATAAAGTCGGTCGGTTCCGCCGGATGCTAAAGCCATGGGGTCACCAGGGTAATCCAGGAGGATGCCATGACCATGACCGATACAAACGCCAGCGAAAAGCCGAAGCAGGAACTCGCGGGCACCGGTTTGGCCGCAAAGCAAGTCGCTGAACACAATCGCCACCCGCTGTTCGCCTTGCGCGACGAGTTCGACCGCCTGTTCGACGAGGCGTCGTCCATGCTGCGCTTTCCGTGGAGCCGACGTCCCATGTTCAGTTTGGAGCCGTTGCTGCGCAGTGAAGCCGATCTGGAGGCAATCGTCCCGCCGGCCGAGGTGGACGAGCGCGAGACCGAGTACCGGGTCACGCTGGAAATTCCCGGTATGGACGAGAAGGACGCCGAGGTCAGCCTCCAGGACGACGTCCTGACGATCAAGGCCGAGAAGAAGGAGGAGAAGGAAGAGAAGGGCAAGAACCGCCACTTCTCCGAACGCCGCTATGGCATGTGCGCGCGGTCCTTCCGGCTGCCGGCCAATGTGAATGCGGACGGCATTACAGCCACCGTCAAGAACGGCGTGCTCACCATCGTGCTGCCGAAGACAGAGCCGAGCAAGCCCAGCAAGCGCAACATCGAGATCGCCAAGCTTTAGGCGGCCGCGACCATTGGAAGACCGGCATCGCCGACGGACGATCGCGCCGCCGGCGATGCCATGTCATGCCCCCTTCTTCATCGGGTTGGACCGTCCGAACCGACGGTAATGCAGGCGCTTGATCCCTTCCGCCAGAAACAGATAGGCAATGACGGCCACTGCCAGGAACGCAAAATAGGCGGGCGGCAATGGCACGAAGCCGAACAACGGTCCGAGCGGACTCGGCGGCAGGGCTGCCCCGGAACCAGGACGGGCTTGACGACAACCGCACCTGGAGCTGCGGCCGGGAGGGCGACGACGGCGTGCCGGAGGCGGTGGTGCGGCTTCGGCGCCGGCAGGCGAAGAACCTGTTCTGCCTGCCGATTCTGGCGAACGGCACACCGATGTTCGTGGCCGGCGACGAGTTTCTGAACACGCAGCGCGGCAACAACGATCCATTAGACACGGCGCGCGACAGCCCCGATGACGTTGTTTGCCTGGACGACGCGGAACCGGTAACCGAGCCGCCCTGCAGGGTGGAGGCGCGATCCGTGGTCGTGCTCGTTCGGTGCTGAAGCGCGCGCCGAAATCCCGCCCCCTATCCCCAACGCCCAAGCCGACTGCGCATTGGCCTTAACCTTGATAAAGGCCCCAAACGGGTTCCTTCGGGATACTGCCCGCATGGACGAGACCCGAGCCCTGGGAGGTCAGCCATGGCACCGATACCGCACCTCAGCTACATCGTTTCCCGAAACGAAAATCACTGGACCGTCGGCTTCGCACCGGGAGATGATTGCGGAAAATACCCGTCGCGGCGAGCGGCCCTGGAATCCGCGCTGTATGATGCGGTGCGGGTTCGAGAGTTGGGATACGATGTCGATGTCTGGGTCCGCCGGAAAGACGGGTCGCTGCGGCTGGTCCGGGCTGGGAACACTCCCGGCGAGTCTCCTTCCGCACCGACCTGACTCTCCTGACGGGGACCGCGCCGTCAGGGCTTGACGGTCCGGGCGGCCTCATGCTCTTGCAGGAAATGACAAAGCGCAAGCTTGAGCACCGCGGTCCGTTCATGCCGACCGTGCGCCTTCGCCTCGGCAATGTCATCTTCGATCATGCGGCGTATCTCCCCCTGCCCAGCCTCGGTCGCGACCAGATAACCGCCAAGTTCGGCGGCGACGATCTCCGGCAAATGCTCGTGCGTGGCGATCGCGTCGATCTCTTCCGTCGTCAGCCCGCTCATGCCGACGCAGTCTTCGAAGGTGATCATCATGGCTGGTCTCCCCTTTTTCCGCATTCTTGAAGGTCGTCGGCCCCGCCGTCACAGGCGACCGATTTCGAATTCCTCGCAGGAATAGCCGAGCTGGGCGGCCCCTTCCTCCAGACAGTCTCCCAGGTTGGGAATACCGATCAGATACTCGGCCGACCGGGCCGTATGGCGCTCCTGGGCCAGCGCCTGAGCGTCCGCCCATTCATTTGCCGAGAAGTCGCCGCGCCCGAGCCAGACAAGGGCGATGACATCGATCACCTCGTCGTCGTCCAGTCCGTCGATGGCGTCCTTCAGTTCCGCCCGGGTGGGATCGTCCGCATAATCCTCCAGCACCGCCCGCATGCCGTCGTCACTGGGATTGGAGCCGTCGTCGAGATCGGACGGCGCCACCTTGGCGTCGAATTCGCGAGCTTTGACGATCAGGTAGCACAGCTTCTGCAATCCGATGTTCAATTCTGGCACCTGTTCGGAGGAGGGCGGTTCGGGGGAAGGGGTCGGCACAGGTGGAGCAGCTTTGGCCATGGCGGTCCGGTCTCCTTTGGCGGACTCCCGAAACGGTATCCGTGCGACCGCAGCGGGAGAATGCCGCCATTGAGCCATGACTTCCCGAGGGTGACCTTAACCTGAATAAAGGACGGGACGCCGACTGACCCGCAGTCTCACCGTGATGAAGGCGTGCGGACGGCTTCGACCGCAGCGGGAGGCGTCATGGACGACAGGAAGGACAGCGACCGCGGCACCGACCTGCTGCTGTGGCTTTCCTTGGCCCTGTCGATCGGGGTCGGGCTGTTCCTGCACTTGGGCGCTCCCCGGCGTTCGGCAGGCCGAGGCCGCCATCGAACGGGTCATCGCCGGATTGGAGAAGAAGTCGCGCATTCTCATCCTGCATGAACGCTCCATCGTCGCGCATCACGAAATGGGGCATGCTTTGGTCGCCATGGCGATTCCCGGCAGCGATCCCATCCAGAAGGGGTCGATCATCCCGCGCGGCATCGGGGCGGTCTGCTACGATACCGAACCGGGCCATCTCCCAGGCCAACCGCAGGGCGCCTTCTGGCAACCCCGGCATTGCCGGGAGGCGTCGGCGAGCCGCATCGATGCGGCGGTCCGCGCTTTGGTCGAAACCGCCGCATCACGGGCATCGGATATCCTGCGCAGAAACCATGCCGTGCTGGAGCAAGGGGCAAAACGCCTGCTGGAACGCGAAACCCTGACTGCGGACGAACTGCCGCTGCCGGAGTCTGCCGGCGCGGAAGGACATCCTGAAGCATCTGAATCAAGTCCCGCAGCCATACCGGTCGAGTCGAAGGTTGCTGCGAAAGCCCGGTCCTTAACCGACGTTAAGGCCCAACTCGTCGCATGATGCTGGGATGGCGGGACGCGTCACCCTTTGGTACCAGCCAACCCTGGCCAATCGGTTCGGGTCACGCGGTCGAAGGGAAGGAGAAGAGCCATGCTGTCAATCGGCTTGAGATAGGGACCCTGGATCGGCACGGAAAAGGGACCCCGTGATCTGGCGAGGACTTGTCGTCCAGGTAGTCCATGGAGGGGACCCGCGCGTGCCGCGCAGTGCCCTCATCTGCGACGGAGCGGCACGCGTGGGGAGGCGCTGTGGACCCACCTGGGCGACATCGGGGGGGAAGTCAGGCGCGGTTCTTGAAGCGCCAGCTTTCGTTGCCGGTCTCGAGGATCTCGCAGTGGTGGGTGAGGCGATCGAGCAAGGCGGTGGTCATCTTGGCGTCGCCGAAGACCGACGGCCATTCCCCGAACGCCAGGTTGGTGGTGACGATCACGGAACTGCGCTCGTAAAGCCTGCTGATCAGGTGGAACAGCAGCTGGCCGCCGGATTGGGCGAACGGGAGGTAGCCGAGTTCGTCGAGAACGATGAAATCCATGCGTGCGAGGTGGTCGGCCAAACGGCCCTGCCGGCCAGCCCGGGTTTCGGCTTCCAGGCGGTTGACGAGGTCGACCACGTTGAAGAAGCGCCCCCGGGAGCCGGCCCGGATGCAGGCCCGGGCGATCGCTACGGCGAGATGGGTCTTGCCGGTCCCGGTGCCGCCGACCAGGACGACGTTACGCTGCTGGGCGAGAAAAGCGCCGCCGGCGAGATCGCGCACCAGGGTTTCGTTGACCGGCGTGTCGTCGAAGACGAAATCGTCGATGTCCCTGGCGAGCGGCAGCTTGGCGATGGTGATCTGGTACTTGATCGAGCGCGCCTGTTTTTCGGAGATTTCGGCGGCAAGCAGGTCGCCGACCACCCGTTGCGGCTCGTGCTGGCGCTTGACGGCGGTGGCGATGAGTTCGTCGTAGGCGGCCTTCATGCCGTAGAGCTTGAGTTCGCTCATGGTGGCCAGGATCTCGGAACGCTCCATCACAGGGGTCTCCTCAGGCTGTCGTAGCGGGCGCAATCGGCGGCCGGCTCGTGCCGGAGCCGCAGTGCGTCGGAGGTCATGATCGTGATCGGCGCCGCCGGTTCCCGGCGCCGGGCCAGGATGTTGAGAATGACGGCAGCGGAATGGACGCCCTCGCGCAAGGCCTCGGCGCAGGCCGCCTCGACGGCCGGCAGCCCGTCGCTCAGCACGGCGCCGAGAATGTCCACCATCTGCCGGTCGCCGTCCTCGACGGCGGCGAGCTTGCGCCGAACGCGCTCCAGACCGGCCGGCAGGACCCAATCCTTGAACGGTGCCCCATTGCGCAAGGCCCCCGGTTTGCGCGCCAGGACCGGAACATAGTGCCAGGGATCGAACACCGTTCTGTCGCGCCCGAAGCACCGGGCGTGTTCACCGACAATTCGTCCATCCTGGCGCAGTTCGATCCGCTCGGCATAGGCGCGGATTTCCACCGGACGCCCCACCGCGCCGGCCGCGACCGAATACTTGTTGTTGTCGAAGCGCACCAGACAGGTCTTGGAAACCGAGGCTGGCACGGCATGGAAGCCGTCGAACCGCCCGGCATAGGGAACAAGGCTCGGCCGTTCTGCCTCGAACATCTCCCAGACCGTCCGCTCCCGTATTTCGGGATGGCGATGCGCCTTGGCGTGGGCGACGCAGCGGTCCAGGAGCAAGCCGTTGAGTTCGTCGTAGCTCTTCACCCGCAGCCGGGGAGTGAAGAAGCGCTCGCGGACCAAGCCGACCTGGTTCTCGACCTGTCCCTTTTCCCAGCCCGACGCCGGGGTGCAGGCGACCGGATCGACCAGATAGTGGCTGCACATCTGCAGGAAGCGCCGGTTGTAGACACGCTCCTTGCCGGCGAAGATCGTGTCGACCGCCGTCTTCATGTTGTCGTAGATGCCCCGCGTACAGGCTCCCTTGAAGAAGGCAAAGGCCCTGTCGTGGGCGTCGAACACCATCTCCTGGCTTTCGCGCGGGTAGGCCCGCACGAACAGCATCCGGCTGTGGCACAGGCGGACATGGGCCACCTTCACCGTGACCGTCGTTCCGTTGATCAGGACGACCTCATGGCTCCAATCGAACTGGTAGGCCTCGCCTGGCGCAAAGCTCAACGGCACGTAGGCTTGGGCGACGGAGGGCCCCTGCTCCTGCCGCCAAACCCGGGCATAGCGACGGACAGCGTCGTAGCCGCCTTCATAGCCGCGGGACCGTAACGTTTCGAACAGCCGGACCAGCGTCAGGCGCTCCCGTGATGCTTTCCCCTCGTTGGCCAGCAACAGAGCATCCAGTTCTTCACGCCAGGGGCCGATCTTCGGCAAAGGCTGGTTCGTGCGCGTGTAGCGGAACTCCGTGGCCTCCGAACGGATCACCTTCCGCACGACCTTCCGGGACAGCCCGAACTCCCGGCAGATTACCTTGATCGGCTTCTGCTGCACGAAGTAGGCACGACGGATCTTCGCGATCGTTTCCACAATCAGCATCCCTCGACAGGCCTCCATGTCCTCCATGGCGGCCAGTGTGGACCCAAAGCTTCGGGGGTCCCGTTTGGATGCCGATCACCCCCTATACGGGGTCCTTATTCCATGCCGATTCACAGGCCAGGACTGCAAGCCAGCCAACCAGCACGCGGTGCAGCCCGACCATGCCTGTCAGGCGACGTGAGAAACTGGTCCTTCCGCGTTTTCGGTGCAACAGCGTGACTGGAGCGCTGCCGTTCAAGCAGCCTCCAGGACGTGGTGACGCAGCAGGTCGAACTTGGCGCGGCCGCACATGGTTCGCTTGATCGTCTTCAATCGGCTGATTTGCCCCTCCACCGGCCCGGTGCTCCACGGCAGCGACAGCGCCGTGCGGATCGCCGCGAGATCACGCGCGAGCCCATCGGCGAACCCAGCCAGGGCGGTTTCCCTCGCCGCGGCCAGCCATTCATCCAACCGGCCCGCCTGCTGACGGCGCACCATGGTGCTGAACGCGCGGGCCAACTCGATGACCCTGGTGAGTCCCTCGGAACGGATGAGCAGGGCATCGACGAACCGTTGCTCGGCGGCCTCAATCGTCTCCGGATCGGCCACCACCAGCCACGCCGCCCGGCGTTTCGAGGGCAACTTCCATGGCCTCATCGTGCCAGCCGCGCCGGCTTTGGGCGGGTTTGCGTCCCGAAGGCGCTCGACCCAGCGCTGCAAGGTGCGGAGTTGCCCGCGAAACCCACGCTCCTGGATCTCTTGCACAGCCGGACGGCGTTGTGGCAGCCCTCGCCCCAGCGTTGCCGCAGGTACGTGGCGTGGCGATCGACCGCGCTGCCGCGATCCCGTTGAGACCAGACCGGAAGCTCACCCGCCCGCACCCATGTGCGAACCGTCTTGCGATTAATGCCGAGCGTCCGGGCGATCCGCTTCATCGGCCAGCCTTGGCCGTGCAACGCCATCACCTCGTCAAACCGGACCTGTCGAACACCGTGGCGATCCGTCATCGGCAGCTCGGCCGCCGGTGCCGAGAGCGATGGCGGCATTAGCAGGATGCGGAAAAAAGGCTGTGCTGCGGCGGGCTCTCGTGATTCTCTCTGCTGGCACAGGGTGCGGTCGGAGAGGGGATGATGCGCGGATCGGACGAACGCAGCGAGGGTCTTTTCAGCTACGTGAGCTGTGAGGCGCGGGTTCCGGCCAATCACCCGCTGCGGCCGATCCGGGCCATCGTGGATGAAGCGCTGGAGGTGATGTCGCCCGCCTTCGAAGGCCTGTACTCGAAGATCGGGCGGCCGTCGATCCCGCCGGAGAAGCTGCTGCGGGCTCTGCTGCTCCAGGCCTTCTACTCGGTGCGCTCGGAACGCCAGCTGATGGAACAGCTCGATTACAACCTGCTGTTCCGCTGGTTCGTCGGCCTGTCGATGGACGCCCCGGTTATGGGACGTTACGGTGTTCACCAAGAACCGTGGAGCGTCTGCTGGCCGGGGATGTGGCGGCCACGTTCCTGGCCACCGTGCTGGGTCAGCCGAAGGTCAAGGCGCTGCTGTCGGACGAGCACTTCTCGGTGGACGGCACGCTGATCGAAGCCTGGGCCAGCGTGAAGAGCTTTCGGCCCAAGGACGGCAGCGGCGAGCCGCCGGGGCCGGGGCGCAACGGCGACCGCGACTTTCATGGCGAGAAGCGGTCCAACGAGACCCATGCCTCGACCAGCGATCCCGAGGCGCGGTTGTACCGCAAGGGCAACGGGCAGCCGGCGAAGCTGGCCTTCATGGGCCATGCGTTGATGGAGAACCGTCACGCCCTGGTGGTGAATGTCCGGCTCACCGCGGCCACCGGTCTGGCTGAACGCGAAGCGGCGGTGTCCATGATTGAGGCCATCCCCGGCCGCCACCGCATCACAGTCGGCGCCGACAAGGCTTACGACACCAAGGATTTCGTGGCGAACATGCGCAGCTTGGGCGCCGCTGCGCATGTTGCGCAGAACACGAGCAACCGCCGCTCGGCGATCGACGGCCGGACCACCCGCCCACCCCGGCTACGCCGTCAGCCTGAGAGTCCGCAAACGGATCGAGGAGGTGTTCGGCTGATCAAGGGAGCCGGCTTGCGCAAGACGCGTCATCGCGGCACGGCCCGCGTCGGTTGGATGTTCACCCTGACCGCTACCGCCTACAACCTGATCCGATTGCCCAAGCTGCTGGCGGCGGCATAATCACGCCCGGAATCCGCCTGAATGGCGGTTCCGGGAGCCGCAGAGCGCGAAAAGGCGCTCTATTCTGATGAAAACGGGCGTCAGAACTCCCATTCTCAAGCCGCAGCGGGGGAAAAAGGCCCGAATATGTTCGTTTTTCCGCGCCCTGCTAGCTTGCCGTGATGCGCGCGCCGCCAGTATCTCCTCGACCATCCGAAGGCTCAGAGGGTAGCGATGGTACAGCCACACTGCGGTCATGATGACCTCGGCGGGGTAGCGGTAGCCGGAAAAAGCAGGGATAGGAACGCGTCGTCATGCTCCTACCGTACCCAGCCCGACCGCCCCCGGCAATCCCGCCGCCGCCAACTTGACGGTGCCCACGGAATAATGTCCGCCTCGAGGATCGGTTCAAGCTCCTGGTCCGGGACCACCTGTCGGAAACGATGGCGCAATTTCCCTATCTCTACCAGCCGCAACTGCCGCCCCACCATGCCGGAGGCTTGGACCCGATCTTCTGGTCCTTCGGCTTCCTCACGGCAACCTGGCTGGCACCGCGCGCCTGGAAGAGCATGACCAACCCGGACAAGCCTGAGCACACCACGTTCCAGGCCTTGCACCCTCTTCTGATCGGCACAACGCCTATCATCGAGGCCGACTACCAGCCCTGGCCAAGGCAACCCCCGACCTTCGCGAACACTTCAAGGCCCGCCGCAACAGCTCCATGCGGTGATCCCGGGGAACCGGTGAAGGGTGCGCTCACACCGCTTACGTCGCAACTATAGCTGTGCGCTGTGCTGTTTTCTCAGCCACGTTTCGATCACAGACGGATTGACAACGTATTCAGGCACCCGCCACTCTGCCACCGCTAGAAGGTTCTCGCAGAATGCCTCCGGCAGGCGCATCTGAGACTCTACCGTATGTCCTACCATGTGTGGGGTAAGGATGGCGTTTGGAAGGTCGCGCAGCGGACTATTCTCTTTCAGCGGCTCTGGGTCGAACACATCGAGGGCGATGCGCATAGCAGGTCGCTCTGCGCGAGCGCGGCGAGTGTATCGTCGGGGACGATGCCGCCCCGCGTGATGTTGACAAACACCACGTCCGGTTTCATCCGGCGCAACGCGTCAAGATCCAGCATTCCTCGTGATTCAGGATTGAGCGAAGCCGCCATGATAACGACATCGCTTGTCGCGAGCACCTCATCGAGGCTCTGCGCGGCGACATATGCGGGCATCGGTCGCGTCGTGCGCACCGAGGCGACGAGCCTCACACCCCATGCAGACAGCCCGTTCCGCGATAGCCTGTCCAATTTTCCCAAAGCCTATCAGGCCAACTTTCTTTCCCATGAGCATCCGCGCACGGACCTGCGAGGGACGCGGCAGGTTTTCGCGAAGGTAGCGCTCAGTGCCATGAAGGTCATAGAGCGAAGCCAGCGTGAAGAGAACTGCGGCCTCGGCCATGCTGACGGAGTTTTCCGTAATTTGGCCATTTGCCACGAGTATGCCGTTTGCTGTCGCGGCCGAAACATCGAACCCTTCGACCCCTGTGAACGGGGAAACCAATGCGCGCAAACGCGGCATCTTGGCAAACAACTCCCGGTCGGCTGTAAAGCTTGAGCACGCGCCAAGGATTTCCAAACACTGCAGCGCGTCAACTGCGGCAAGCAGATCCTTTCGCGTTAAGAACCGCGCCACACTATGGCCGCGCCGTTGCAACTCGTCATGGGCTAGATTGAAGAATCGATCAAAGGAGGACGATCCCACTAAAGCAACAACCACGATTTTAACCTCCACATGAGTTACCTGGACAATCCTAGTTGGCGGGTCCTACCATTCAAGACCGATCGTACGTTGTAGTCGTAGACTGCAACCAGATCTGGCTAAATTGCATATCTTCGTTTAGTGTGTATGAATACAGAAATCCATTGGACCTAACGGCCGATCACCCCGTTGTCCATGAAACCTATTTCGCTACGTCGCCAAGCCACTTATCAGCGGCAACCTCAATGTGATCCACCACCGTTCCGAAAAAGAACTGTCAACGAGCCATATTTTGTCGACACCGCCTTGATTGTCCCGCGGGACAAGCTCGATTTGCCTGCCGCCGTTTCCGGCGACTGGCTTTTCTGCCCTGCTAACCTTTGCAATCGGCACGAGAAGATGACAATCCCAAAAAATCCAGCTTCTAAGCCAATTCATTTAATCTAGTACCGGCGACCTCGCGCCTCACCTTCGGGCCATGATTGGCTGGAGAACCCAAAGCATCTGCTGACCTATAGAAACGGATAGCTCGGCTCCTGATCAAAAGACTTAATCTACCACAACTGCACCGGCTATCGATACCTGTCCTGGTGGCTTATCCCGAGTGTCCGGTGGCACAACGAGGCTCTCGCCTTCATCGCCGACGAGGCCACCTTCTGGATCGGCACCTAATAGGAATTATAACCTACAACGCGCAAAGTCGAGGATCACTTTCGTGTAGTGACCCGTATAGCGGGAATGGCCGAGGTACGTCGCCAACAGCGGCAAGCATGCCTGAACGTCAGCCCGGTCCCGATGCCAGGCGGCAAGCCGGGTGACGGCGAAGCGATGGCGCAGATCATGAGGCCTGACGCCATCGAGGCCAGCAAGCTTGCAGGCGGCCCCGAAGGCCGAGGAGAGCCCCGCCGACGACAACCGACTGCCGCGGGACGTCAGAAAGAATGCACAATCCTTTGGCACTGGGAATACGGTATCGCGATGCCGGACGTATCGGCGTAAGGCGGCCAACGTCGTCGTGTGGATCGGAACCAGACGATCTTTCCGGAACTTGGTCTTGCGGATGTGCAGAACGCCTTCGCCGAGATCGACATCGGCCCGGTCGAGGCGGCGTGCTTCACCGGAACGCAAGCCGGTACTGGCCAGCAATCCGACGAAGACCGTCAACATCGCGCTTCGCTCGGGGTATCCTGGTGAAACGTGGCGGCACGCCGACATGAGCGAGCCGAGTTCCTCGTCGGTCAGGATGCGTGGCGGCGGGATGGCGCGGGACCTGGGAAAGGTGCGGGGATCGAGCGCTTCGGTGCGCCCGTCGTAGATTGCCAGATAATCGCAAAAGCGACGGACAACCCCGTGACGAATGGCTCGACCGTCGCTGTTCCATCCCAGGAAAGGACGAAACCAACCGCCATATCCTGCGTGAGCGGGCCGTCGAGGTCTTCATCCGCGCCGTATCGGGCCAATGCCCGCAAGATCGCGGACGACTTCCTGAACGCGTACCCGAGCGAGCGGCTCAGCGCGATGTAACTCTCCACCCTGTCGGCCAGGAATGTCGCAAAGCTGCTCATGACGCGCCCCCCGGAAATGGAAGCGCGACATCGGCGAGTTGCGGCAGCGCAACCTTTACATAGATGGCGGTGGTGTCCATGCTCCGATGGCCGAGCAGGTCCGCGACTTCATTGATGGGACGTCGTTGGCTGACCAGTTCCGTCGCCAGGCTATGGCGCACCAGATGAGCGCCGGCCCCGCGGGGAAGCTTGTTTCCTCCGATCTCCAGTCGCGATCGCACGATCTTCGAGACGGGGGTGCTGGCCCTGAATGGCCCAACGGGCGGCACAGTGCAGAGGAAAACCCGCCGGCTGTCGATCCCGGGCCTGGCATGGAGAATGTAATCGGCAAGCGCGTCGCCCGTCTCCTGCACGAGCGGCACAACCCGCTCGCGCCTCGCCTTGCCTTGTCGCACGAGGATCTCGGCCGCGCGCCACCGGGTATCCTCGAGTTCGAGCGATCGCAGTTCCTTGTTGCGAATGCCGGTGGTCGCCAGCAGGAGCAGAATCGCGCGGTCGCGTCGGCCCTTGGCCGTCGTCTGGTCGATGGCATCGATTGCCCGCCTGACGTCTTCCCACGGGAGCCGTGGCGGCAGATGGGCCAGCCGCCAACACGGCGTTCGTGGAACAAACCGCGCAAGGTCCTGATCATTGATATCCGACCAGCGCAGAAATCGAAGGAATGATCGAGCATGCGAGGTGGCTGCGGATCGCGTCGCATCCTTGGTCGACATCGACAGGAGGTGTTCGATGACGGCAAGCACATGCTCGCCGGTCATTGCGGCAAGGGGGTGTCCCGGATGTCGGTCACCGAACCATGCGAGAATGCGACGCGCGTTCACCAGCATCCCTCGCGAGTCTTGGACTGCAAGCCTCGTATTTGGCGCAAGTGGTCCAGATAGGCCGCCAGCAATGGGCTGTTGGGGTCCACCACCGACGGGCATGGGATCGAAAAACGCTCGGGCGCGGACCCGGCGGGCGTGCCCAATCACCGTTCGCGCGCCGATGCGGGAGCTTGCCGTCGGCAAACTGTTCAGGAACCGATCGATGACAGTCCGGTCGATCGATGCCGTTCGAGGCATGGCGAGCCGCAAAATCGCTGAAGCGGCCGAGGCGACCGAGATAGAGCTTGGCTGCGTCATGCTTGTAGCCGATCTCCGCGAAATGCGCGGCAATTCGGTCCATGTCGCCACCCAGTGCTCCACTCCGAAGTCGCCGGAGCACTCTTGGATACTTGAAGTACTGCTCCAACATGGAACTCCCCCTTTCACAAGAGGGCCAGGGACACCCTGGCCCCGAGGGGAGCTATGAAATATTATGTGGCGGCGAAACTCACCGACGCCGCGGAATTGCTGCATCGCGACGGCGCCGCCACATTTCTTCGCCCGACACATAAATAGGGGTCGCGGCCAAGCCCCTCCTGGACCTTCAGCGCCAGCGAGTTCATCCCGCAGCGCATGTCGGTGACCCCGCCGGCCAGCCAGACCCGCACGCCTGAAGGCACCGGGATCATGCCGACCGTCCCGACAGCGCGGCGATCACCGTGCCGACCAGGGCCGGATCGACCGGGCCGGTGATGCGCAAGCGCGCCGCCGCGAACTCGACCTTGATGAGACCGGCTGGTGGGGCCGCTGGCGCCGCCGTCGGCTCCGCCACCTCCTCCGGTGCCGGAGCGTCGGTGGCGACCGTGATCGGCATGAAGGCGGGCAGCCGGAGCTGCTGACCGAAGAACTGGCGGCGCCAGCGGTACAGCAGGCTGACTCCACGCCCAAGCGCCGGGCGACTTCGGTCGCCTTGACGCCCGGCTGGAACGCCTCTTCGACCAGCCGCAGCTTCTTCTCGTCGCTGAACTGCCGCCGCCGCTCCAGGCCCGTGATCACCTCGACACGTTGGATAGTCATAGGGACTGCTATAGGGACAGGCCCCATGATTCAGCTTCCCCGCTCGGTCACAAGGCGGCCCTCGGCGGAGGGGTACTCTGCGCATGACGACCGGCTCCTGGCGGGTCGATGAGACGTACGTCAAGGTGAAGGGTCGGTGGATGTACTTGTACCGCGCCGTCGATGCACGTGGGCAGGCCATCGATTTCCTGCTCAGCGCCAAGCGCGACGCCGCAGCCGCCCGGCGCTTCTTCCGCAAGGCGCTGAAGCAAGCGCACACCGTGAACCCGCGCACTCTCACTGTGGACAAGAACGCTGCTTACCCGAGTGCGACCAAGACGATGAAGAAGGCCGGCGAGCTGTGGTGCTTCGCCAAGCTGCGCCAAGTGAATACCTGAATAATATCGTTGAACAGGACCACCGGCGGATGAAACGGCTGGTGCGGCTGGTGCTCGGGTTCAAAAGCTTCCACACCGCACGCCGGACGATCGCCGGCTACGAGGTCCTGGCCATGGTGCGCAAAGGGCAGGTCGCCGCCATTCCCGCCAACGACATGCCGGCCCAAGCGACCTTCATTGTCGGCCTGTTCGGGATCGCCACCTGACAGTGTTGATGCCCCGGTTCTCCGCGACCAACTTCAGACTTTGCAACAAGAACCCGCGCTAACCGCCCTTTCGAGGTGTCCACGTGTTTGCAACAGAGCAAGCCCCCACACGAAGAATTTATTTGACGTGCAGGGTCTGCGCATTAACAACCGGTTTCGCGATGCGGTCATTTCGACTGCACTCAATAGTTCATGCAACAAGCTTCGGCGCGTTGCTCAGTATCGTGTTGAACGTGGCGCCGTAACCGTTGATCTGGGCGTCGGTGGCTGACATCCAGGCGTCCGTCGATCCGAAGCCTGCGGAAGCCTGGATCAATTGGTTGACGTTGGACGCGTCAGGGATGCGTTCTGGATGTTCTTCTTGTCGTCGGACAGTTAGAACCGCCAGATCGTCGGACTGGTTGCTTCCAAATCCATCACATCGATGGAGGTTCCGACCGAGCCGGCGTAGACTTCGACGTTGTCGAGCTTTACCGCTTCTCCCCAATTGTCGAAAAGACAGCCGGTCGTCGCCGCCGGTGGCGGTCACCGTGAAACGGGCGGTCTTCCAGACGCCGGCCTGGCTCAGGTCCAACTGTCCGACGACCTGATCGTTCCAATACACTTTCAGCTTTTCAGTGCTCGACGCGGTGCTGAGATAATCGACGTAGACACTGGTCTTCTGTACCCCTCCGCCGAGTGCCGCCTTGTGACGGCCTTGGGAAGCTGAATCATGGCGCCTGTCCCTATGGCTATCCCTATGGCAGTCCCTATGACTATCCAACGCGTCGAGGTGATTACGGGTCTGGAGAAACGGCGGCAGTTCACTGACGATGAGAAGCTGCGGCTGGTCGAAGAGGCTTTCCAGCCCGGCGCCAAAGCGACTGAGGTTGCCCGACGTCAAGGCGTGGACGTCAGCCTGCTCTATCGCTGGCGCCGCCAGTTCTTCGGTCCGCAACCCCCGGCTGCCGGCCTTCATGCCGATCACCGTCGCCACCGATGAGCCGTCGCCGGAGGACGCGCCGGAACCGCCCCCAGCCTCCTGCACTCTGCCCGCCGGCATCATCGAGGTTGAGTTCGCGGTCGCCCGCCTGCGGATCACCGGCTCGGCCGATCCGGCTCTGGTCGGAACGGTGATCGCCGCGCTGTCGGGGCGGTCAGCATGATCCCGGTGCCGTCAGGCGTGCGGGTCTGGCTGGCCGGCGGGGTCACCGACATGCGTTGCGGGAATGAACTCACTGGCGCTGAAGGTCCAGGAAGGGCTTGGCCGCGACCCTCATGCCGGCGATCTATACGTCTTCCGTGGGCGTCGCGGCGACATGGTGAAGTGCCTGTGGCACGATGGGCTTGGCATGTCGCTGTACGCCAAGAGGCTTGAGCGAGGCCGTTTCATCTGGCCCAGCCCGGTTGACGGAGCCGTGGCCATTTCCGCTTCCCAACTCGCGTATCTTGCTCGACGCGATCGACTGGCGCAATCCCCAGCAAACCTGGAGGCCGCGCTCGGCCGGATAGGCTGCGGCACAATGAATCAGCCCGCCGTCATCCGGCAGGAAGAGCAAGGATCGATGCGGGTTTCAGGGTATAATCCGGCCCTATGGACGCCTTGCCCGACGACATTGCCAGCTTGCGCGCCGCCTTGGCGCAGGCCGAGGCGCGGGCGGACGCGGCCGAAGCGGAAGCGGCACGGGCCAAGGCGATGGCGTCGAATACCGAGGCGCTGATCGCCAACCTGAAGCTGGAAATCGAGAAGCTCCGGCGCGAACTCTACGGTACGCGCTCCGAGCGCAAGGCGCGCCTGCTGGATCAGTTGGAGTTCCAGCTCGAAGAGCTGGAAGCGACGGCCAGTGAGGACGAGTTGGCGGCCGAGCAGGCCGCTACCCGAACGACCGCGGTGGCGGCCTTCACCCGCAAGCGGCCGTCGCGCCAGCCCTTTCCCGACCATCTGCCGCGCGAACGCGTCGTTGTGCCGGCCCCGGCGAGTTGCCCGTGCTGCGGCTCGGACAAGCTGTGCCGGCTGGGCGAGACGATCACCGAAACACTGGAGGTGATCCCGCGCCAATGGAAGGTGATCCAAACGGTGCGCGAGCGGTTCTCCTGCCGGGCCTGCGAGACGATCAGCCAGCCGCCGGCGCCGTTCCACGCCACCCCACGCGGCTGGGCCGGCCCCAACCCTGCTGGCCACCCTGCTGTTCGAGAAGTTCGGCCAGCATCAGCCGCTGAACCGGCAGGCCGAACGCTTCGCACGGGAGGGTGTGCCGCTCAGCCTGTCCACCCTGGCCGACCAGGTGGGCACCGCCGCCGCGGTGCTGAAGCCGCTGCACGACCTGATCGCCGCGCATGTGATGGCAGCCGGGCGACTGCATGGAGACGATACACCAGTGCCCGTGCTGGCCCAAAGGCAAGACCGACACCGGGCGGCTGTGGGTGTATGTGCGTGATGACCGGGCCGTTCGCCGGCCAAGCCCCACCGGCAGCGCTGTTCCACTATTCGCGCGACCGCAAGGGCGAGCATCCCGAACGGCACCTGTCCGGCTTCACGGGCTGGCTGCAGGCCGATGCGTTCGCCGGCTACAATCGGCTGTACGAACCCGACCGCAAGCCGGGGCCGATCCGCGACGTGCTGTGCTGGGCGCATGCAAGGCGCGGCTTCTTCAAGCTGGCCGACATCGCCGCGAACACCAGGCGCGGCAAGGACGCCCCGCCGATCTCGCCGTTGGCGCTGGAGGCCGTGAGGCGCATCGATGCCCTCTTCGATCTCGAGCGCGCCTTGAACGGCAAGCCGGCGGCCGAGCGGCTGGCGGCCCGCCAGGAGCACGGCGTTGCTCTGGTAGCCGCGCTGGAGGATTGGATGCGGACGGAGCGCGCCCGGCTCTCCCGCCATGCCCCCGTGGCCAAGGCGATGGACTACATGTTGACCCGATGGGACGGCTTCACCCGGTTTCCTCGGCGACGGCAGGCTATGCCTGACGAACAACGCCGCCGAACGCGGCCTGCGTGGGATCGCTTTGGGCCGGAAAGCGTGGCTGTTCTGCGGCTTCCGATCGCGGCGGGCAGCGGGCGGCGATCATGTATGGCCTGATCACCACGGCCAAGCTCAACGACGTTGACCCGCAGGTGTGGCTCGCCGACGTGCTGGCCCGCATCAACGACATCCCCCAAACCCGCCTGCACGAACTGCTGCCCTGGAACTGGAAGGCAATCCGCGAGCAGACGAAAGCGGCCTGACCGCGGCGCTCAGCGGATGCTTACTGACCGCGGCGCTCAGCGGATGCTTACGGACGGCATCGCGTTCCTTGTCCTGAACCGGGCAAACGAAACGTGCCCTTCGTTCATAGACAAGCGGAGCGGCCGGATGTCACGCCCCGCGCCCATCGGACAAAATGTGCACAGCAAAAAGCCCGCCGAGCGCAAGCTCGGCGGGCCTTTTTTGTAGGTTTTGGTTGCGGGGGCAGGATTTGAACCTGCGGCCTTCAGGTTATGAGTTCGTTTTCAGCCCCCTGCGCATACGTTTCCGGCACCACGCCAAAGTATCCGATCGCACTATAATACCTTGTATCTATTGATGTTTTCTCGTAGATAAACTACGCTTTTGTTTCGTCGGAAGCGCTCTCTTTTCCTCCCAAGTGATTCCGATTTGATTCCGGAGATTCCGGCGCTCGTGGGGTGCTCCATGACCAAGATCACGAAACGGTCCGTCGATGCCGCCGTCCCCGGCGAGCAGGAATTCTTCCTTTGGGACGAAGAGCTGAAGGGCTTCGGACTGCGCATCTATCCCTCCGGCCGGAAGATGTATCTGGCCCAGTTCCGGGCCGGCGGCCGCCTGCGCCGCGTCAACATCGGCCCCCATGGTGTCCTGGCACCCGACGTCGCCCGGACCGAGGCCATGAAGCATCTGTCCGATGTCCGGCGCGGCAGCGACCCGGCATCCGAACGTGACCGGCGTAAGGCCTCCCCTACCATGAAGGAGTTCGGCAAGCGCTTCCTGGAGGATTACGTCGCCTCCCACTGCAAACCAACCACCCGGGCAGAATACAATCGGTCCATTGAACTGTTCATCAACCCCAAGCTCGGCAGCCACCGCATCATCGATGTGAGCCGCGCCGAGGTGGTCGAGCTTCACCAATCCCTGAAAGCTACCCCTTATCAGGCCAACCGCACCCTGGGCGTTCTCTCCGTCATGTTCACCGTTGCCCACACCTGGGGCGTCCGGACCGATGGCGTCAATCCGTGCTGGAAGGTGAAGCGCTACAAGGAGGTCAAGCGCGAACGCTTACCTCACACCGGATGAACTCGCCCGCCTTGGCAAGGTGCTGCGCGAATCCACTTCCGAACCGGAAGCGGTCAACTGCATCCACCTTCTCCTTCTGACAGGCTGCCGCCTCAGCGAGATCCAGACGCTCAAATGGGACTACGTCGATCTCAACGCCGGTGTGCTCCGGTTGCCTGACTCCAAGACGGGGCAAAACTGGTGACGATCGGGAAAGCCGCCGTTGAGGTGCTCAAGGACATCCCCAAGGTGACAGACAACCCCTATGTCATCACCGGCCGAATAGAAGGCCAGCATCTGACCGATATGCAGCGTCCCTGGCGCCGGCTGCGCAAGCGCGCCAAGCTGGAGGATGTGCGCATCCACGACCTGCGGCATTCCTTCGCCTCCGAACGCGCTACAACTCGGCGAGGACCTGCCCGATGATCGGCCGCCTGCTGGGACATACCCAGGTTCAGACGACCGCCCGGTATGCTCACCTGAAGACCGATCCGATCAAAGCTGCAGCCGACAAAGTAGCGGATGCTATCGCAAGCGCCCTCGCCCACCCTCTCAGAAAGGCCCACACATCAAAGCTGATTGAATCAGTCAATCCTGAGCACCATCATGAGAATAAAGCGCCCTCATTCACAACCCTGCACCCCCATCAATCCTAGGACCTGTTTCGAACGAACGTGCGACCTTGATAAAATGTTGAGCAGATGGAACCAGACCAGTTGCCGGCCAAACAGCGGCGATAGTCATAACCAGCGGTGGCGTCAACGGACGACTGGTGATTCCGATCGCAGTTACAAGGGATTGGTTGGAAGCAGGCAGCACAGCGATGCCAAAGCCAGCCGCCACCAACGCCAGCCGAACTTCCTGGTGGGGAAGAGCTGTGGTGATGCGCGGCTTGACACCTACTGAATAGCAAGCATCAAGCAGCAATCTGGCTGCCATACTATCGTACTCCACGGATCCGACGAGTAGAAGTTCGTCAGCCAGGCGACGAACATCGACGGAAGGCTCCGCCGCCAATGGATGAGTAGCCGGCAATGCAAGATGAACATCTTCTCGCCATAACGGCTCAGTCGTTGCATTGCCAATAGGATCTATAAACGGGAGTAGACATAAATCTAAATGCCCGTTATCGAGCATGGCCAGAAGATTTTGGAGGGAGCCACCATAGACAACCACACCATATTCCGGATTTCCATGTAGGAATGCTTGAAGCGTCTTTGCCATCCATCCTGTTGCAGCGTCAGCGGCTATACCAAGACGCATCGGTGCGCTTCCTCTGCTTGCCGTGGTCCGAGCAATGACGGCCGCCGCATCCAAAGCAGCAAGAATGCGTTGTGCTTCGCTCAAGAAGGCACTGCCGGCGGCCGTCAAGCGGCTGCCTGAACTGGTACGTGTCACCAGTTGCACACCAATATCCATTTCCCAATGCTCGGATCGACTGGCTGAGCGCTGGTTGGCGTAGGCCGAGCCAATGCGCAGCACGATGAAAGCTGCCAGCTTCAGCCAGAATATTCAAATAACGCAATTGCCGCAATTCCATTGCCCACCCCACATTTAGACAGAACAAATAAAATAATATTTGACAATATCAATATAGACTTTCCATGTATGGCAAAACAGTCCATGAATAGAAGAAATATTCAATATTCACCATAATACATGATTGACCCATCAGCCGCGGCAACTCATGCCGAAATCCGTGTGCCTCCAGAGAATGCGCAAGACAGCCTTCCCTGAGGGATTGTCAAAGAAAGCCCTACGCTCCGCCTCCCGCATGGACCGGAGTTCCGCAGCAAACGTTGGGGCCACCTTCTTCAGTTCGCCAAAAAAATGTTCCCATGTTTCAAAGCTGAACCGAGCGACGGCATGGGAGAGGCCGCCTTGGTGTCCCAGCGGTTCCTTCATGTCCAAAAACGGCATTTCCCCCATGGCGTAAAAACAATCCTCCGAAAACGACCCGATATGAAGCTCGATCCTGACCATGGGCTCCCCTCCCACGTACGCTGAAGGACATGCCGCATCCGAACGACAGGCGCTCATTCCCTCACTCCCAGGACACGCGCTCTCCGGTTCTCCGCGACGGCCGACTGGGGGCTGCGAGGTCGAAGCCGGGCAGGACGGGCGACGGCCTCCCGAACAAGTAGCCCTGCCGTAGCGGACCCCGAGCTTGCGCAGGTATCGAAGCTGCTCCTCGGTTTCGATCTGCTCCGCAACGAGATCGGTGCCGAGATGGCGGGCAATCTCGACGATGGAGCGCAGAATGGTCAGATCACGGCTGTTGGTCAGCGCCCCTTGCACGATCCGACCGTCCAGCTTGGCATAATCCACGCGCAGTTCGTTGAGCGACATGAACGACGTCGTGCCGCTGCCGACGTCGTCCAGGCAGATCCGCAGGCCGAGCTTGCGCAGGTGCCCAGAACCCGGTTCAAACCTTGGAAGTCGTTGACCGTGGCCGTCTCGGTCACCTCGACCAGCAGCTTGCGGGTAAGCCCCTGGTGTGGCCGGAGCAGCGCCTGCAGTTGCTCGATGATCAGCGGGCTGGCCAGGGACACGGCCGAAAGGTTGATGGCGATGTCCGGCACGGCACGCCCCTGGTCTTCCGCCTGCTTCAGCACGTCGAGGGCAGCTTGGCAGACCAGAAGATCCAGATCGCAAATCAGCCCGATCCGCTCAGCGAAAGCGATGAATTCGGCGGGGGAGCCGCAATCGCCGACCCGGATCAGGGCTTCGACATGGTGCAGCTTCCCCGTCGCCAGGCTCACGATGGGCTGGAACGCCAGATGGAAGTCACGCTGTTCCAGGATGCGCCGGACCTGGGCAACCCGGCCGACCGTGTTGTGGAGCATGTCCACCACCGCCTCGTTGATGTCGGCGATGCCGAAAGCCCCGGGTTCCTCGGCGGCGAACTTATGCAGGGTGTAGGACAGCGCCCGCGCGACATCAGACATCGGCATTTCGCCACCCTGCACGGGGATTTGCCAGACATGCAGGGCGTCGCGCAGCTCGTCCGCACCGTGTCCGGGCCAGCAGGCGGCCGATGTCGAGAATGATCTCCTCCCGCGTCAGGTCGTCGCGGTGGAGAACGGCGTAGCGCTCGTCGTTGAGGCGGACCGCCGCGTCCCCGTCCGTCGAAACGGAAAGCAGATAAGCCTCCAGGGAGTTGCGCATTTCAGGAGCGTTGTCCCGATCGGCAAGCCCGACGATGTCCAGCAGGGACAGCCGCTGGCCCCGCTCGGTCGCGCCCGCCGCACACAGGCGGCTTTCCAGGCTTTCGGCGAAGGATTTCAGATCGGACAGGCAGCGGCCGACGGTCCGTCCCGACACCCGCGCGGCAATCGAGAAACCAAGAAAGCAGCGGTCCGCGTAATTCGGCAGGCGGCATCCGCCCATCAGCATCGCAAAGGGTTGCCCCGCGACGGTCTTCAGGAAGACATGGGTGGGGTCGAGCTTTCCGGAGTCGATCAGCCGCGTCAGCAGCATGCGGAAGAAGGTGTGCTCCCCAGGCGGCAAAAGGTCGAACAGCGAACAGCCGACCAAGTCCTCGGCGCGCCGGTCCGTCAGTCCGCATCGCGCGCCCGCCGCAAAGACGATGCGGCCGTCATTATCGGTCTCCAATAGGAGATGGGCCGACGCGAAGGCAAAGGCCACGAAACGGTCGCGGCCGAGCACGGTCTGAGAGTCGGATGGTTTCTGAGTTTGGTCTGCCATGGTCATGCCCTTCAACCGCTGAAGCGGACACCCGCCGCGGGATCGCAGGCGGCGCCACGGGCGCCACCGGTTGTCGTCGCCGTCCTCGAAATCATGTGGAGCGCACCGCGGTCAGGAAAGCGTCGACTTCCCGTCGCAAGGCGCAGGCTTCGGTGCGCATGCGATCCGCCGCATCAAGCACCGCGCCGGCTTTGCGTTCCGTGTCGCTGGCGGCCATCGCGATCCCGGACACCTGCGACACGGCCGTGTCCGCCGTGGAGACCGCGTCCACCAGCATTGTGGACACATGGCTCAAGCCTTCCTTCTGGGTCCGCATCTCGGTCGCTGTGGACTTGGCCAGCCCGTCCAGGCTCCCGACCATCGCGATGATGTCCTGGATGGCTGCAACAACGGCGGCCGTGGCTTGCTGCATGTGCGCGATCTCTCTGGTGATCTCACCGGTCGCCTCGGCCGTCCGGTTGGCGAGGTGCTTGACCTCGCCGGCAACGACCGCGAAACCTTTTCCGGCCTCGCCGGCGCGGGCCGCCTCGATGGTGGCGTTCAGCGCCAGCAGGTTGGTCTGCTTGGCCACCGTCTCGATGACGACGATGACGTCGTCGATGCGGTGGGCCGCCGTCGCCAGCGTGTTCATGCGCTCAATCCGTTTCGCGAGCCTGCGCAACCGTCCGCGCGAGCTGCGCCGCGGACACGGCGGAATGGCGCTCGACCTCCGTCACTCGTTCGGCAAAGGCGGACAAGGTTTCCAGCGCCCGGCGAACCACATCGGACGTGGCCCGGCCGGCAGCGCCGACGTCCGACACGATCGCCACGGTCCCTTCGGAGCTTTCCGCCAGATTGGCCGCGTCCGCGCGCAGCGACGCCGCCGCGTCGGCCATCGTCGTAGCGATGGCGAGCGTGCGGTTCTCGAAATCGGCGGTCCTGCGCTCCAGATCGGCCATCCGGGCGGCCATGTGCGCGGAGGAGCGGTTGATCGCCCCGGCCGCCCGCGCGAAGGCGCCGTGCAGGCCGGTTTCGACCAGACAACGGCTGAACTCGCCCCTGGCGACGGCGTCCAGGGAGGCGGTCGCCTCACGGACGAACGCGTCCACCGGTCGAGGAGGTCGTTGATGGCATCGAACAGAGCCCCGACCTCTCCGCTCTCGCGCATGCGGACGAGGCGGGCCTCGAACCGTCCGGAGGCCCCCTGGCGGCACACCTCGGTCGCCCTCTTGATCGCCTCGCCCACCCGCCATTGGAAGAAGAAGGCGGCGAGCGTGGCCGCCCCCGCCGGCAGCGTGACCACGGCCATCGGCGGCGCCGCTCCGCCCGTCGCGGCTTCCCACAGGGCCGACCCCAACAGCAGGGCGGCCGAGCCGGCGGTGAGGATGCCCGACCTATAAAGCGAAGATAAATTTTTCATAGGTTGTGCCATTCCGCTTGAGGAGGTCGCTCAACAGAGCAGTGGAGGCGACCATGGCGGCCTTGGGGTTTGCGTGGCATCGCTCCTCGGCCAGGAGTTGCGCGTACAGCGGCCGGATCGTTTCGACGGCGTCACGGCGAGGAACGCGCCGGTTCGAGTGATAGCCGATGGCCGTGCCGTTTTCGTCGAAGCTTGGCGTCACGTGGGCGAACACCCAGTAATGGTCGCCGCTCTTGGCGCGGTTGTTGACATAGGCGAAGATTTCCCGGCCGGCACCGATGGTGTCCCACAAAAGCTTGAACACGCAGGCCGGCATGTCCGGGTGGCGCAGGATGTTGTGCGGCGCCCCAATCACTTCATGTTCGTCATACCCGGAGATGCGCAGGAAAACCCGGTTTGCATAATTGATCCGGCCCTTCAGATCGGTTTTCGTGACGATCAACTCTCCGGGATCGAAGGTGCGCTCAAACCCGGTCAGCGGGTGATGCCTGTTTGCCATCGGGCCATATCCTCGCTTGCTGCGCCCTTGCTCACGCTGCCTCGCTCAGGCGATTCGACTGGCGAACCTCGCTCAGGAAGTCCTCGACCTGCTGTTCCAGGGCTTCGGACTGCCGGACCAGCTCGTCCGCCGCCAGGGTGACGATGTGGGCGGCTTGCAACGTTCCCTGTGCGCCCGCGGAGACGTCGGCGATGTGCCTGTTGATGTCCGCGGTTCCGGCCGCGGTCTGCTGGACGTTTGCGGCTGATCTCCGCAATGGCGGCGTGCTGCTCATGGATGGCCGCGGCGATGGACGAGGAGGTCTCATGAACCTCCTGGATGGTGCCGACGATGTTCTCGATGGCCGCCACGGCCTTTTCGGTCGCGTCCTGCACCACCGCGATCTGCTGGGCGATCTCGTCGGTGGAACGGGCGGTCTGGCTGGACAGGTTCTTCACCTCGTGCGCCACCACGGCGAAGCCCTTGCCGGCCTCACCGGCGCGGGCCGCTTCGATGGTGGCGTTCAGCGCGAGCAGATTCGTCTGGCTGGCGATCTGACGGATGATGTCCACCACCTCGCCGATCCGCCCGGCGGCGTGCGCCAGCCCCTGGACGATCTGATCGGTGCGGCGGGACCGGTCCGCCGCCAAGCGGGCGACATCGGTCGACCGCTCGATCTGCTGGCTGATTTCCTGGCTGGCCGCATTCAGCTCTTCGGTGGCCGAGGCAACGGTCTGCACATTGGCCGAGGCCTGCTGCGAGGCGCTGGAAACGGCCGCGCTCTGGGCGCTGGTCTGCTGCGCCTCGGCGGACATGGCACCGGACGCCGTGTGCAGGCTTTCGATCTGCCGGCCGATGGCGGCGATCATGCCCTTGACCCGCTGTTCCATGGTGTCGGCCATCGCGAGCATCGAGCGCTTCCGCTCGATGACGACCTGCTGCTCATGCTCCTCATGCTCGGCCCGCAGTCGCTCCACCCGAAGAAGGTTCTCGCGGAAGCCCTCCAAGGTGCGCGCCATGTCGCCAAGCTCGTCCCCACGGCCGAGTCCGGGAATGGACGCCACCTTGCGGCCTTCCGAAAGGTCGAGCATGACCCGGCGGAGCGCGTCGAAGGGGCGGAAGGTGACCCGCATCGCAACGAACACGGCGACCGCGACGATGGCCGTCACCAGCAAGGCGGCCAGCGTCACCCGCCGGATCAGCGCGTCAATGGCCGCATAGAACTGGCTCTTTTCCACGCCGACGAACAGGATGCCGATGACGCGGCCGGAATCGTCGCGGATCGGATCGTAGGCCGTCATGTAGTGCCTGCCGAGAATCGTGTTCTCGCCACGATACGACCGACCGTGCGTGAACACCGCCTCGTAGGCCGGTCCCGGCGCCAGTCGCGTGCCGGTCGCACGCTTGCCGTCCGTCACGATGGTCGTCGCCACCCGGACATCCCCATGAAAGATCGTCGCGACGCCACCGACAGCACCGGCAAATCGGTCCAGCAGCGCGTTCTGCCCGTCGAGCTTGCGGGCACCGACCCAGAGGGTCCCTTCCTCGGATCGAAACGCGCCTCCATGCGACAGCACCAGTTCCCGCATCGCAGAGACGTTTTCGTCCAGGCGCTGGTTCGCCTGCTTGGACAGGTGGGCGTTCAGATCGTTGCCCACCAGCAGAATGAGCGTCCCCGACATGAGCAGAAGACCAAATATGGTGGTTGCCGTGATCCGGCTGGCGAGGCGGGTTTTTCGAATGACGTTCAGCATGGGTTGGGTCCCGAAACGAGAAGAAGGGCCTTATGCGGTGCGAATACCGAAAAGGAAGAGATCGACCTCCTCGCGGAGGACTTTTGCCTGCCGGTCGAGATCATCGACAACGGCCTGAAGGGTATGGCCGACCTCTTCGACCTTATGGATGCTTGAGCCGACGATGCGGATGTTGTCCGTCACGGTCTCGGTGCCTTCCGCAGCTTGCCGGCTGTTGGCTGCAATCTCGCGCGTGGCGGCGTCCTGCTGCTCCACGGACTCCGCGATCGTCACCAGAGCGCCGTCGATGGAATCGATGGTGGCCGCAACCGTCCGCACCGCCTGAACGGCTTCGGCGGTGCTTTCGGTGATGGCGCCGACGCGCTCCATGATCTCGCGCGTCGCCCCCATGGTCTGCGCGGCGAGCGCCTTGACCTCGGAGGCCACCACGGCGAACCCGCGCCCGGCTGTCCCGGCCCGCGACGCCTCGATGGTCGCGTTGAGGGCGAGAAGGTTGGTCTGCCCGGCGATGCTGGAGATGAGATCGACGATGCCGGCGACCTGCCGCGCCGTTTCCTCCAACGCGCGGACCCGTTCCGTCGAACGCACCACTGAAGCAACGGCGTCCTTCGACACTCGGGTGGAGCGCGACACCTCGTCGCCGATGGCGTGGATGGAACTTGCCAGCTGATCAGCGGCCGCGAACACCGATTGCACGCTGCCGCACGCCGTCCCAGCCGCCTCCGCGGTCCGCTCGGACGTGTGCATGGCGGCGTCGGCCGTCTCGGTCATGCTGCGCGCCGTGCCGACCAATCGTTCGGTGGACGAGGAGAGGTTGCCGAGTACCTGGGCGATCGTGCCTTCGAAATGGTGGACCAACTCTTCGATGTGACGCATGCGCTGCTCCCGTTCCGCTGCCTGGGCCGATTGGCCGGCTTCGAGTTCGGCCCGCTTCTCCGCATTGCCGCGGAACACCGCCAGGGCGCGGGCCATGGCGCCGACCTCGTCGCAGCGCTCCGCGCCCGCGATATCGACCGCCCAGTCCCCGGCGGCCATGCGCTCCATCGAGCGGGTGATGGTGGCGACCGGGCCGGTGACGCGCTTCACCAAGGTCCAGCGAACCACCAGCATGCTGGTCACGGTCAGCAGCACGCCGCAGCCGAGCAATTTCAGCAGAATGTCGCGCAGGCGGCTTTGCTCCGCGCCGACATCGAGCTGGCTGGACAGCACGGCGATGACGTCGCCCTTCCGCAGTCCCATCGCACTGTGGCACGTGAAGCAGACGTCCTGGTCGGCGCCCGGCGTCTCGCCCAGAACAATGGGCAGCGTCATCCGGTAGGTGTCGCCGACATACCGGCCGACCGGCTTGCCCGAACGGAGCGCTTCCCGATCTATGTCGTCGCGCGGTTCCTTGGGCGGGGTGCTCGGGGAGCCCCCGGCCATGTGGCTGGCGACCGACGGCGACCAGGCGCTCCAGATCTGACCGGGATAGTCGGTGTTGCGCTGGCGGAACCAGTCGTTGAACACCCGATCCCGACATCCTCGGCGTCGGTCGGGCGTTTGGCCATCACGCTCACAATGAGCGCGTGCAGCGAGTCCAGTTCATTGCGGCTGAACTCTTCCATGTTGTGCTCCATTTGGTCCGTCTGGAGCCAGGCGACGCCAAACAGGCAGACTGCCGACAACAACGACAGGCCGATCCCGATCAGGGCCATAAACTGCCGTTGCAAGGACATTGAGGCAAATGGCGCTTTCCGAATCATTCTGATGGGCTCAAACAACAATCTTTACAGGTGACGGAGAATGGGTTGAAAACCCCAAACTCCATGCAAACATACCCCATATACACCACGAGTCAACAATGCGAATCACGCGATCAAAGATTCACTGCGGAGGTGATGAATATTTGTTAACTATGAAGTTATGCTTCGTTGGTTAAGAGATTTAAACTCATCTTCACTGTTGCTTCCGCACCACCAAGGTAATTTACTCTATCCCTTTCGAATGACGGTTCGTCCTTGGCGACACACATCGGAAGTTGAGCGGCGGCTTTGGCTTTGATGATGGTGCGCTAACTGGAGTTGATGGGTGGAAGCGGGCGCTCCGGTCTGGCGCCCTGTGAAGTTGAAAAGGAGCCCGGTTTCCATGAGCGTAAGATTGTGTTGCGGCGTTTGCAGGACTGGCCGGATTGGACAAACTCAACCGCGCCGGCTTTCCGAAAGCCTCTTGGCTTGGATCAAGCCACCAAGGCAACGTCCTCTGCTTGAGCGTGGCAGCGCGCTTTCGGCTTCGACGAGCGGAATGCTGTCGACTGGTTTGAGCAGATGCCGGGGATTGAACCAGCACCCCCACTCCAGGGCGGCGGGCGGCGGGGTCCAAGGAGCCTTCTGCCCAGCCCGGAGCCGGCGCCCCGATCCGCCGTGCAGCGGCAGAGGCGCCCGCACGGAGGAAGCCTTAAGGGGTCAACGGAGACAGGAAATGGAAAGGCCGGGCGACGGGCGGTCAGCCGCGCTTCTGCCCGGACGTTTCCAGCGGCGCAGCGGGCGTGTCTTCCGGCTGATCGACCAGCATGACGCCGAGGCCGCGGGCCGACGACAGAAAGATGACGCCATGCTCCTCCAACGCCTTGCGCACGGCGTCGCGCGTCGTGTCCCGAACTTCAAGGCGGTCCGATTCAAGCCGCTTTAGGGCGGTCAAAGCGACCAGAGCCGTGTCCGCCAGCGTTTCCTGCGTCCAGCCGAGGAGTGCCCGCGCCGCCCGTATTTGCCTGGGTGTGATCATCGATGATCACATTCCCGAAGCGCGCGTCCGGCGCCACAAAGACGACTATTATAGTCGCATTGCAATGCCGATGGGGATACACTCCCGAGCCGCAATGGTCCACCGCCTTTTCCCGACCACAGAGCGGTGATGGACGGACCACATGCCCGCCCCGCCACCGGCATCGCCCAGCCTCACGTGGCGGCAAACGCCTGGGAAGGAGCCGACAACGGTATGGAAGACACGGTCGGCCTGGATCGAAGAGAAGCGGTGATCGTCGGCGCGCGGCCGGTACGAACCGGCACATCCCGAGGGGCAATGAGGACATCAGCCATGACCAAGGACACGCCCATCCACGTCCTCATCGCAGAGGACGACGTTCTGGTCGCCTGGGCGCTGCGCGCCATCCTGGAGGAAGCTGGCTACCACGTCACGCTCGCCCACGACGGCGTGCAGGCGCTCGCACTCCAGGCCCAGGGCCCCGTCGACGTGCTGATGACCGATTTCCAGATGCCCCGCCTCGACGGACGGGAACTGATCCGGCGGTTACGGGCAGCGCGCCCCGCGCTGCCGGTGGTCATGATGACCGGCGCTCCGGACGACACTGCCCTCGACGAACTGCGCGACGCAACGGAAGCCGGCATCGTCATCCTGGCCAAACCGGTGAGTCCCCCGCCAGTCATCGCGGCCATCCAGACCGTGCTTGGCTTTTCGTGACAGCGCTCAAGCACGTGTGTGGAAGCGGTCCTTGTGCCCGGCCACGTAACGAAAGGATCAAAAAGCCATTCTTGAAATATGGATTTTGACCGGCCAACAACAGCCGCATACAATAGTATGCAACGTCAACGCCGAGTGCTCTGTGTCATGACCGATGTTCTCAAGCAGGCTACCAGGATTGTGGCCGCCTATGTCCGAAACCACCGTGTCGGTGTCGAGCAGGTGCCGCCGCTGATCGCGGCCGTGCGCCGGGCCCTGACGACCCTTGGCACGCCCGCGGAACCGCCTAACCCCGTACGGGAGCCAGCGGTGCCGATCCGCCGCTCGGTGACTCCCGACCACATCGTCTGTCTCGAAGACGGCCGGAGGCTGAAGATGCTGAAGCGCTATCTGCGAACCGTCTATGGCCTGTCGCCGGAGGAGTACCGGGCGCGCTGGAAACTGCCGGACAACTACCCGATGACTGCTCCAAACCACGCGGCGTCCTGCTCCGCGCTCGCCAAGGCGCGGGGACTCGGTCGAACCGGACGGAGATTACGGAACGCACCATAGAGGGCGGCGCCCGCTTGTCGGATCTCCGTCTCCGGCTTGGGCTGCACAGCCCTATCGGGCACTCCCTGTCTCAGAAGCGTTGTCGGCGATCGCTCGACGTCGTCATGGTGCCGGACAATCAAAACGCTGACTTCTGCTCCCGTCGCCGGTCCAGAGCGACATCGAACTGGCGTAGCAGGCGGCTCAACGTCTCGAAATCGACGTGGCGGGACGGCAAGTTCTTCATGCAACGATTGTCAAGATGCACCACGCTGATCAGCGCCGACACGCAATAGCCCAGAAGCCAGTAATGCGCATGGATTGTGCGCAAAAACTCGCGGAACAGTGACGGGGACCCATTCATCAGCGCCTTGAAGCTCTTCTCGTACTCGCCCAAAATGTGGCGGATATCCAGCAGAGTGGCGTTGAGCATATGCCCCACCCGGTCAATGTGCATCAGCAAATGCTCATCGTAGGGACGGTGCATTTTCAAGTCAGCCGGCACGCATTCCCGGGATCTCAACCATGTGATGATGGTGCGGACCCGCGGAGCGATGCGGCGGAGTTGGTATTCATAGAAAGTGATCCCCTTCCAGGCGCTGAAGATTGCGTCGGCTTCGGAGTGATCGATGCCGAAGGCCGATACGAAATGCCCGGCCTCTTCCATGTCGGGATTCCAGATGGCGTCGAGAAACCGACCAACGATCGCCTCGCTGCCGATACCATCGTTGACGGCCTTGCGCACGATTGGCTCCACTCGCCGGCTGATCAGCCGACGCAACTGGGCTTCCTCCTCTGCGGCAATCTGCCAATAACGTTGATCGAGCCGAATTTTCTTCGCTTCGAAGTAAGTCTTCAGCAGAAAGGCATCCAGAGATGGAATGTTGTCGATCAGGGACAGAAGGCTAAGGTCGTTATGGACACTTTCCTGTTCCACCGCTTCGGGACCGAAGTGCTCCTCCAATAGAACGGTGCTGTTGCGGGACCTCAGATAGATGGCGACCCCACCGGTCTCCCATTGACGGCCGTCATGGGGGATGTAAATGCCGGTTTCGACCGGACGCTTGCTGAGCGCGTTCCCAGCGTCGCAATTCAGGAAATCGTGCCCGTCGCCCTGGCTTTCGTCGAAATTCGGGTACTTGAACAGGATGACATGGTTCAGAGCATGCGTCCGGAAGAGATGGGCCTCTTCCGGCAGGCTTTGGGTAATGGACAGCAGGTTCAGCGATACGCTGGAACCTCCGTATAAGATTTGCTCCAGGATCGGTGAGATTGCTTCAAAGTGACGTCGCATACGCACAAGGCTCCTCTTTCGCACTCGCCAGAGGGCACAGGCTTTCGCTCGGGATGGGCAAGTTGCTCATCCGTTTGTTTCCGTCAAAGCGGACAGCACCCGCCTTTGACAGAAAGAAAAATGATGTTCACTTTCTATCCGAACAGAAACCATCAAGAGCGCTGACGATTTCATTGGGAATTTAATTTTCTCTATAAAGATCTTTATGCCCTCCCTCGTCGCGAGTTGCCAGATCCATTTGCAAACATTGAACATCAACAACCGTTAATATACATTTTACTGCCAAGCGGTAGCGGGTGGTCATTTTGACGCAGTGGCATCGCACACGAAAAATGTTCTTTGCGTTCCGTGCGTTATCTTGATTGCACAGTTCGGGCTGCGCCTTTGGGCGATCATGGTGACGGCAACCGCCGATCCGACCAGCGCGGCAACGAGGCTTCCTCTGTTCACCGTCAAATGATCCCGACTTGTGCGCTCGGACATGATTCCTGTGTTTGCGGAGCTTGGCGGTGCTCTCTTGGCAGTCACCCACCCAAAGCATGGAAAGAGGCACGAGCCACGCTAGGCTTCCTTTACGGTCAGCGCGGTCAGGTCGGCGAGAACGCCGCGGATGAAGTCCCAGGGATAGCCGTCGGCGTCCGGCTCCAACTCGCTCCATTCGGTCGCGATGGCGAGCTTGGCGATGACGCCGAGGAGCGAGTGTGCCGGCGTGCGGGACGCGGTCTTGAGCAACTCGTCCACCCGCCGGTCCGCGGCGGCCTCCCGCTCCACGGCGCTGGTGAGGCCGACCGCCGCCGCCTCGGCGTCCCAGCGCGCCTGTGCGGCGGCGAGGTCACGCTTCAGTCGCCGGCGCAGGGAGCGGGTGGCCGGCGCCGTCCCCAGCACCCGGTCGATCTGGCGGGCTTCCGTGGCGACAACCGAGGGGCACCCTGGGTCGTCGAGGGGGATTTCGACACGGGGAAAGCCGATCGTCTCGGCTAATTCCCGTTCCAGGCGCTGGGCCTCGCGGCACAGCCGCTGCGAGGAGGCGAAGGTCTCCCGCCAATCCTGCCAGAGCAGGATGAGCGGGTCGGCGTCCTGACTCTCTCTCAAAGTGGAGGTCAGTAGACGAGCAGCGGCAACGATGCTCCCTTTCCGGGATGCGTGGCTTATCTTTGGCGTTCGCGTCCTTGGAGACACGTCACCTCCTTTGCGGCTTTCGCCGCAACTGATATAATGCAAAATGACATTGATAATGACACCATAAAAAATGACTGATGCCAAGAATAATGTCATTTCTCCGGCACAATGTCGTGCGGGACGGGCCCTGGTGCGGATGAACCAGCAGAACCTCGCGAAGGCGGCGGAGGTTTCGACGAAGACCGTGGCCGACTTCGAGCGGGAAATTGAGCGCCAACTCAACGTCCGGACCCTTCGTGCTCTTCGCGCGGCGTTGGAGGCTGCCGGTGTGGAATTCATCCCAGAGAACGGCGGCGGCGAAGGGGTTCGGTTCAAGAAGGATCGGCCGCAGGAGACGGACGTCATTTGATCATGCCCTCGACCGCGCCCACGGTCGCCTTGACCAAATCGAAGATCCCCCGGCGTACGTGTGGGTCCTTGATCCGGTAGTAGCACTTGGCCAATTCCAGCGTCTCCCGCCGCCCCATCGGTGGTGATTCAGTATCAGGCGGTTCGGAGGCACGGAGCGCCGTGTCCGGCATGTCATCGAAGAAGAAACTGACCGGCACGTCGAGCACCTCCGCCAACTGCCAGAGCCGAGACGCTGCGATGCCGTTGGTGCCGTGCTCGTATTTCTGGATCTGCTGAAACGTCAGGCCGAGCCTTCGCCCCAGTTCGGTCTGCGACAGGCCAAGCAGCGTGCGGCGCAGCCGCAGCCGGCTGCCCACGTGCGTGTCCACCATGTCCAGCCCGCTCCCGGCCTTGGGCCGGCGACCACGCCCCTGGTGCTTCGCCCCCGATACGACGTCCACGAAGTCTCCTCCTGCCTCAGGCCTTTCCCTGCGGGGTGAGCGTTCGGCATTTCTCGCGCTCCGGATGTGCAGCATGGACCGTAGCGCACCTGCTCCTAACGAAATGTTACTCATAGTCTGTAGACCGATAGGCTGCACGCCGGCTAGCTGCCCGGATGGATATCCGCCAGCAGGTCGGGCTCAACGTTCAGCGGATCAGGCGCACGCGCGGCTGGTCGCAGGAGGAGCTTGCCTTCGAGTCGGGCCTGCACCGCACCTACATCAGCGGCATCGAGCGCGGCGCCCGCAACCCGACCGTCACGGTGCTGAAGGAACTCGCCGACGCGCTGGGCGTGTCGCCGGGAGTGCTTCTGGACAGCCAGCACCTCCCGCCATCCGGCTGAATGGGTGGACCAGGAAGGCCCTGGCGCCCGATTCGGCCCGGCGTTGGCCGACCGTTCCGATCGGCGATGAGTGGGGCCGGTTCTGCAAGCGCCGCACCGGCCCCACTCCAAGTTCAAGCCACTGCGCCGAGGGACAGGGTGTCGAGCGGCTGAAGCCCATGGGTCAGGCGCTCGATCACACCCGTGAAGGCGGGAGCCGACGAATCGGCCTCGGCGAACTCGACGTGAACGGCGTCACCATAAAGGCTGCGAACCTCAAACCCGATCTGCACGCCATGCCGGTCCAGGCGCAAGGACCCGCGATCCGCTGCGCCGAGGCCGGTCAACCCGGTGATCATGGCGCCACCAACCGACAGGTTCACAATCCGCCCGGACTGCGTCTGACTGCCGACCGTCACGGTGCAGGGCTCGTCCACCCGATAGCGCGGCTGCCGACGCCGGTCCGCTTCGCTGGTTGACGTGCGAACGACGCGGACGAGGACGTGCCGAAGCTCCTCGATGCTGCTGGCGACCGCGCCCGATCCGTCACGCAGGTGCTGCGCCTGCCCGCCCGTGTGCTCAGCCTCCTGGGACACCACGGCGATGCGGGCCGACACCTCCTGCGCCGCGTTCGAGGTTTCGACGACGTTGCGGCTGATCTCCTGGGTTGCTGCCGCCTGCTCCTCCATGGCCGCCGCGATGGCGCTGGAGATCCGATCGATCTCGCCGATGGTGGCGCCGATCTCATCCACCGCCGTCACCGCCGTCGCCGTCGCTCCCTGAATCTCCGCGATCTGGCGAGTGATCTCCCCGGTCGAGCGCGCCGTCTGATTGGCAAGATTTTTCACCTCCTGCGCCACGACGGCGAAACCCTTGCCGGCCTCCCCGGCGCGCGCCGCCTCGATGGTGGCGTTCAACGCCAGCAAATTGGTCTGCGCGGCGATATCGCTGATCAATTTCACCACTTCGTCGATGCGCCCCACCGTGTCGGACAGCGACCGGATCGTCCCCTGGGTCTGCTGTCCAGTCTCCACCGCCCGCCGGGTGACGGCACCGGCCTGGGCGATCTGCCCGGAGATCTCGTGGATCGACGCCGCCAGCTGCTCCGTTGCCGCGGCCACGGTCTGGGCGTTCGCCAGCGCTTGCCCGGCGGCCCCGGCGACGCTCTGTGCGTTGATGCTCACCCGGTCGGCCGAGTCGGCCATGCCGTCGGCGTCCCGGGCCATCGCACCGGTGTACCGCGCCACCTGCTCCACGGCTCGGCCCGCCTCGCGTTCGATCGTCTCGGCCATGCGCCGCATCGCCTCCGCCTTGCGCGCCTCGGCTTCGGCACGGGCGTGCTCCTGCGCCGCGCGGAGCCGCTGTGCTTCGACCATGCTGTCGCGAAAGACAACCACGGCGCGCGCCATGGCGCCGATCTCGTCCCGCTGCTCCAGCGCCGGGATCGCGGTGTCAGTGTTGCCACCCGCCAGACTCCGCATGACGCCGGTGAGCCGGATGACCGGCGTCGCGATGATGCGATACAGCGCCACGTTGATCCCGGCGACCAGGGCGATCAGCGCGGCGATGGCGATCAAGGTGCGCCGGACGGCGTCGTCGGTGGTCACGACCGCATGCTCGGCCAGTTCGGCGGAACGAGCTTGAGCGGCGTCGGCGATGGCAGTCAGGCGATCCTGCATGGCCAAGCGCAACGGACGAGCCTCGCCGAACCAGATGCGGTCGTTCACCTGCCGTGAACGGATCATTTCGGCCAGCGCCCCGGTGAACACGGCGTGCGCGGCGACGGCGTCACGAAACTTCGGACCGGTCGCGGCCAGCCGTTCAAGTTCGGCAACCGGAGCGCGCAACGCCTCCTCCGCCCGCGCGATATTCGCGGCGTCACCATCCGCACCGGTCACCAGGAAAGCCGCTGCCGCATCGAAGGCAGCCTTCATCCCCCGTTCATAGACACGAATGGCGCTGCCCTGCGGGCTGTTGGCCTCCGTCGTGCCAACCGCGGCTGCGACCTCCCGGTCAAGAACCGCCCGCGCTGTCCGATAGTCCTGTTCGGAGGCCTGGAGGGAACGCCGCCGAGCGGCAATACCCCGCTCCGCCAGCTCACCGTAGCGCTGCATCATCTCCCGCGCCTCGTGCAGCGTCGCCTTCCGATCGGGGTGTACGGACGCCTCGATGACCCGGTCGAGGAGCATCCGGCTCTGCTCCCGGCCCTGCACGCTCACCGTTTCGAGCCGCTTCACCTCCTCCTCGCTGCCTGCCGCCGTGATGGCGAGGTTCGTGTAGGCGACGCCCATGAAACGGGCCTGAATCTCCTGCGTGATCGACGCCACCTGCGCCGCGCGCTGCGACAGGGTCATGTCGGTGCGAACCTGGTCGAAAACCTCGTGCGTCCAATAGGCGATGCCGGCGACCAGCATCACCACCAGAATGCCGCTGCCGGAGAGCTTCGCGGCGATCGAAATGTTCCGGAAAGACGTCAGCATTGTGTTCTGTTTCCTCCTATTGTTCTGAACGCATTCATGGAGACGACTGCGCTTCGTTCTTTAGTCAGGTATCCTTTCTCGGGAGCGTCCGGCCCGGTCAGCGTTGCTTGGAGTCCCGGGAACCACCGTGCCCGTGCGCCGGGCGGAGACGTCCGGGTTGGGCAGGCGGCGAACCCCGGCTCACGCCCGATCTCAGGTCCGTTTGGGACACCGGGTCATGGCGGCCTCGTCAATGCGGAGGGATGAGGACCCCCATCGCCGGCATCGAAACGTCGGCCAGAACGTCGGCCCCGAGGATCTCAGGCGCTTGACGACCGTTTGACGCGGTCTGGATGCGACATCCCGCGTAACGGAATTCCGTCGCGATAGTCGAAACTGCATCTTAGTGGCTATTGCCATAGAAAAAGAAAATCAATGCCAAACGACATAGCGATCTTACAAAATCAAAATGCAACAAGACTTCAGCAAGTACGCCGAATTGACAATTTATTACATGGAATCGCAACGCATTAATTTGCTTGCAAAGCGAAGACTGAACCGAATTCGCTCACAAACTCCTCTGAAAACATTTTGCGCTAAGCAATTTTATTTTCAAGTCGCCTTGTCTGCGACATAAGTGCGCAACGATGGCGCCCTATTGACCTCCCATGGTTGCTTGGCTCGCCTGAGCTTTGACAGGCGTGACGAGGCGCCTCTGAAGAGAGTGCTGGCCGGAAGGCGGCACCAGCGTTTCGGAATCGAACGGCTCAGGGTTACGGGGCAGCGTGTCCTGCATGTCGTCGTCGAAGAAACTGACCGGCACGTGGAACTCCTCCGTCAACGGCCAGAGCCGGGACGCGGCGATGCCGTTGGTGCTGTGCTCATATTTTTGGATCTGCTGAAACGTCAGGCCGAGCAGCGTGCGGCGCGACCGCAGCCGGCTGTCCACGTGCGTGTCCACCATGCCCAGCCCGCTCCCGGCCTTGGACCGACGGCCGCGCCCCTGGCGCTTCGCCCCCGATACGACGTCCACGAAGTCTCCTCCTGCCTCAGGCCTTCCTGCGCGGTGAATGTTAGCCGTTTCTCGCGTTCCGGCTGTGCCGTCCCGGACCGTAGCGCGCCTGCTCCTAACAAAATGTTACTCATAGTCTGTAGACCGATAGGCTGCACGCCGGCTAGCTGCCCGGATGGATATCCGTCAGCAGGTCGGGCTCAACGTTCAGCGGATCAGGCGCACGCGCGGCTGGTCGCAAGAGGAGCTTGCCTTCGAGTCGGGTCTGCACCGCACCTACATCAGCGGCATCGAGCGCGGCGCACGCAACCCGACCGTCACGGTGCTGAAGGAACTCGCCGACGCGCTGGGCGTGCCGCCGGGAGTGCTTCTGGACACCCATCACCTCCTGCCATCCGGCTGAATGGGTGGAACAGGAAGGCCCTGGCGCCCGATTCGGCCCGACGTTGGCCGACCGTTCCGATCGGCGATGAGGGGGGCCGGTTCTGCAAGCGCCGCACCGGCCCCACTCCAAGTTCAAGCCACTGCGCCGAGGGACAGGGTGTCGAGCGGCTGAAGCCATGGGTCAGGCGCTCGATCACACCCGTGAAGGCGGGAGCCGACGAATCGGCCTCAGCGAACTCGACGTGAACGGCGTCACCATAAAGGCTGCGAACCTCAAACCCGATCTGCACGCCATGCCGGTCCAGGCGCAAGGAACCGTGATCAGCGGCGCCGAGGCCGGTCAGCCCGGTGATCATGGCACCGCCAACCGACAGGCTCACGACCTGCCCGGACTGCGTCTGACCGCCGACCGTCACGGTGCAGGGCTCGTCCACCGCCGTCACCGCCGTCACCGTCGCTCCCTGAATCTCGGCGATCTGGCGGGTGATCTCCCCGGTCGAGCGCGCCGTCTGATTGGCAAGATTTTTTCACCTCCTGCGCCACGACGGCGAAACCCTTTCCGGCCTACCCGCCGCTGTCGCCGATGGCCTTGCGAACCGCGTTGATGTGGCTGGTGATGGTCGATTCCGAGACGATCCGTCCGTTCCACACCGCCTCCAGCGAATCGTCCTTGCTGACGACGCGGTCGTGGTGGCGGACGAGATGCAGCAGCAGGTCGAAGACCTGCGGGCCAACGCCCACGACCTGTCCGCGCAGGGTCAGTTCCCGGCGCTCCTGATCGAGCACACACTCTCCGAAACGGAACGGCAAGGCCCCCACCTCCCTGGACCGAGCGCCATCGCCTCCCTGTCCGGGGCAACGGGCGAACGATGCGCCCTTGATAGCACGGCGGCGCGTGGACGGCTGCACCGTTCGCGTCGAGGCGCGCCGTACGGCTTCTTGGACGGAAGTTCAAGCATTCTTGGAGGGCCATTCAAGCCCGCCGCAAGGACTTCCCCGGCGTGCGCAGGCACTCTCCCTTCCATCGACGGCGCTGGTATGCGTCGAGAAGCGGAGAGCCCCCATGAAGATCGTCGTTATCGGAGGCACCGGCCTCATCGGATCGAAGCTGGTGCAGACCCTCCGCGAGCGCGGCCACGATGCGCTCGCAGCCTCGCCAAAAACGGGCGTGAACACCATCACCCGCGAGGGCTTGGCCCAGGCGATCGACGGAGCCGCCGTTGTCGTCGACGTGGCGAACGCGCCGGTCTGGGAGGACAAGGCCGTCCTCGACTTCTTCGAGACCTCGGGCCGCAACCTGCTCGACGCCGAAGCGGCCGCCGGTGTCCGCCACCACCTCGCCCTCTCGATCGTCGGCAGCGAACGGCTTCCCGACAACGGGTACTTCCGAGCAAAAGTCGCCCAGGAAAGCCTCATCAAGGCGTCGGGCATTCCCCACACCATCCTGCGTGCCACGCAGTTTTTCGAATTCGTCGGCGGGATCGCGCAGTCGGCCACCGTCGGCGGGGAGATCCGCCTGTCGCCGGCGCTGATCCAGCCGGTCGCCTCCGACGACGTGGTGGCGGCCCTCGCGGAGGTCGCGCTCGCGTCGCCGGTCAACGGCACGCTCGAAGTCGCCGGTCCGGAGGCGATCCCGCTCGACGAACTGGTCCGGCGCTTCCTGCAGGCGACAAAGGACACGCGCAAGGTCGTGCCGGACATCCACGCGCGCTACTTCGGCGACGTTCTCAACGATCAATCGCTGACCCCCGGCCGGAACCCCTGCCTCGGCACCACCCGGTTCGAGGACTGGCTCGGCCGGCAAACCGCGCGCTGAGGGGCGTCGAAGACGCCCGGCTGCGGCCATGGGCCGGCGCTGTGGGAACCGCAATCAATTGTTGATAGGAAAGGCAAAGGACATGGCACGCTTGGCTTGGTACGAGGTTGCGCCCGACGGCGCGAAGGCTCTCTTCGGCGTCCACCATTACGTCACGAAGCGCACCAACCTGCCCGAGGAACTCATCCACCTCGTGTTCCTCAGGGTCTCGCAGATCAACGGCTGCGCTCACTGCATCGATCTGCACAGCCGCGACCTCCGGAAGACCATGTCGATCGACAAGGTCACGCTGGCGCCGGTGTGGGAGGAGGTCCCGCACCTGTTCTCCGACACGGAGCGCGCGGCCTTGGCCTGGGCCGAAGAGGTGACCCGCGTCAGCGAAACCCACGCGTCCGACGCCGCCTACGCGGCGGCATCGGCGGCGTTCGAGCCGAAGGATCTGGTCGATCTCACCATCGCCATCGCGGCGATGAATGCCTTCAACCGGCTGGGTGCCCCCTTCCGTCTCCCGGTGGCCGCCAAGGCCTGAGCCGATGCGGATGGGAGTGGTGGCGACGCCGGAACCCGCCGCAACCAGCACGTCTCTGTGGCGCAGCGACGGGTGATCCATGTTCAGAGGGTCGCCGCGCTGCGCGATATGATCGGCCTCGCGTAGTTCATGGCGCCTCCCGCCAGCCCTTCGGCATCGTCGACTCATGTATGGCGCGACACCTGACGGAACCCTTACACGGAATTGCGACCAAGCAGCGGAGCGACCGTTCTCAGGGCATGGTCCAAATCCATGAGCAAGTCTCGTTCCCCTTCCAATCCGATGGACAAGCGCAACAGGCTGTCGTCAATGCCCGCTGCGCGCCGCGCCTCGATCCCCATGCTCGCGTGCGTCATCGTCGCCGGATGAGCGACGAGGCTTTCGATGCCGCCAAGGGACTCGGCGAGCGTGAACACTTTCACCGCCTCCACGAAACGGCGTGCGCCGTCCGCTCCGCCTTTGATGTTGAAGCTCAGCATGGCGCCGTAGCCACGCTGCTGGCGCTCCGCGATGGCGTGGCCGGGGTGAGACGGCAGGCCTGGATAATGCACGGTCTCCACGCACGGATGACGATCGAGAAAATCGGCCATCGCAAAAGCAGTGCGCTGCTGGTGCTCCAGCCGTGGGAACAGCGTTCTCAAGCCACGCAACGTCAGGTACGCGTCGAAGGGCGACCCTGTGAGGCCCATCGCGTTCGCCCAATCCTTGAGGTGGTTCAGATCCCGCGTGTCCGCGGCGATGACGGCTCCCCCCACGACGTCGGAATGGCCGTTGAGGTACTTGGTCGTTGAATGGATGACGAAGTCGGCCCCGAGCGCCAGCGGCTGCTGGAGCGCGGGCGAAAGGAAGGTGTTGTCGACGGCGATCTTTGCTCCCGCCGCTTTGCCTTGCTCGGCCAGCTTCGCGATGTCGGTGATGCGCATCAGCGGATTGCTTGGGGTTTCGATCAGGATGAGGGCCGGGCCGTGTCGAAGAGCCTCGGCGAAACCTGCCGCCTCGTTCAGATTGACGAACGCCACGTCGAAATGCCCCTTCGCCGCTCGCATCGAAAGCAGGCGATGGGTTCCGCCGTAGCAATCGTGAGGAGCGACTACCAGGTCGCCAGGGTCAAGCGTCGCCAGCAGCAGGCTGACAGCGGCCATGCCGGTGGCCGTGACCACCGCACCGGCGCCACCCTCCAATTGGGCTAGGGTATCGGCGAGCAGATCGCGCGTCGGGTTGGCCGTTCGCGAATAGTCGTATGGTCCGGGCTTCTCAAAGCCGGGAAACCGGTAGGTGGTCGACAGGTGGATCGGCGGCGTCACCGCGCCGTACTGCGCGTCGCTCCCAATGCCGTTGGCGGCGGCGATCGTCTGCGGGGATTTTCCATTGTCCATGCTCGGCATCCTTTGCTGCGTGCTGCGGTCCGGCTGTTCGACCGCTCCCGGCCCGCCCCGATGGCGCCGCGTCAGCGCGCCGCCGCCCGAAGGTTCGCGGCGCGGCTTGTCCGTCCGGGCTCGCTCGCCACATCGCCCCGCATGGTGCGCGCCAGGTTGTAGACCATCATGAGCGCGCCCGCGAGAAACAGGGCGCCGCCGGCTGCGCGGATGACGTGGAAGGGGTGCGTGGCCGTGACCGTCTCGACGAACGAATATTGGAGAAAGCCAAGGGTGTCGTAGGCGCGCCACATCAGACCCTGCATGATGCCCGACACCCACATGGCGGCGATGTAGAGCAGAATGCCCACGCTCGCCGTCCAGAAATGCAGGCTGACCAGCCCCACGGAGTAAAGGCGCTTCCGCCCCCAGAGCCGCGGGACGAGGTGGTAGAGGGAGCCGAACACCATGAAGGCCACCCAGCCGAGCGCGCCGGAATGCACATGGCCGACTGTCCAGTCGGTGTAGTGCGACAGGGCGTTCACCGGCTTGATGGCCATCAGCGGACCCTCGAAGGTCGACATGCCGTAGAAGGCCACCGACGTCACGAGGAAGCGCAGGACCGGGTCGGTGCGCAGCTTGTCCCAGGCACCCGACAGGGTCATGATGCCGTTGATCATGCCGCCCCAGGACGGCATCCAAAGCATGATCGAAAAGGTCATGCCCAGCGTCTGCGCCCAGTCCGGCAGGGCCGTGTAGTGCAGATGATGCGGACCGGCCCAGATGTAGATGAACACCAGCGACCAGAAATGCACGATCGACAGGCGGTACGAATAGACCGGCCGCTCCGCCTGTTTCGGCACGAAATAATACATCATGCCGACGACACCGGCGGTCAGGAAGAAGCCGACGATGTTGTGCCCGAACCACCACTGCACCATCGCGTCCTGCACACCGGACAGCAACGGGTAGCTCTTCGCTCCGGTGAAGGAGACGGGCACGGCCAGATTGTTCAGCGTGTGCACCATGCCGACGACGATGACGAAGGACAGGTAGAACCACAGGGCCACATAGATGTGCCTCTCCCGCCGCTGCAGGATCGTCCGGACCAGGATCGTCGCGTAGAGCAGCCACACACCGAGCAGAAACAGGTCGGTGTACCACTCGAACTCCGCGTACTCCTTGCTCTGGGTGGCGCCCATCACGTAGCCGGACACCGCCAGGAGGACGAATATCTGATAGCACCCGAACAGCAGCTGGTGCAGGTCCCGGCTTCCCCACAGGGCGGTTCGGCAGGTCCGTTGCGCCACGAAGAAGGACGAGCCGATCAGCGCGTTCCCGGTGAAGGCATAGACGATCAGAGTGGTGTGGATCGGCCGGACGCGGCCGAAGCTCGTCCATTCCAGCCCGAGGTTGAACGTCGGAGCGACCAGCAGAAGGGCAACCCACAGGCCCATTGCCAGTCCGGCCACACACCAGAACAGGGATGCCCGGATGAACATCCGCACCGCGGCGTCTCCGGCGTCGTACGAGGCCGCGTCGCCGTCCGTCCGTCCGGCCGCGGGTATGGATAGCGTGGTGCTGATCGCGAGATCGGTCATGCGCAAGACCCTGTCGACGTCGCAAGGCGGGAACGGCCGGACGGCCGACGTCATGGCGGCCCGGTTGGCGATGGCCGGTCGGGGCCGCCCGGCGCAGGGCACGCGGACTCCAGTCCCGTTTTGAAACGGGAGGATCACAGGCGCCTTGCCCGACGGCTCGTAACACGGTTGCGCAGAGCCTAGGTCGCGCCTACACATAGCAAAAGCGAATTTATTCGATGGATTGCATCGATTTACCCGATACAATTTCCGGTGGGGGACGTCGCATGGACATGGAAACGGCCCGCACCTTCCTCGAAGCGGCCACGGCTGGAAGCTTCGTTGCGGCGGCGGAGCGGCTGCACGTCACGCAATCGACGGTCAGCACGCGCATCCGGCAATTGGAGGATCAGCTGGGTTGCCAATTGTTCGTGCGCAACAAGAACGGCGCGATGCTCACCGCGGCCGGGGTCCGGTTCCAGCGTCACGCCATCGCCATGCTCCGCCTCTGGGAGCAGGCCCGGCAGGAGGCCGCGCTTCCCATCGGGCATCGCGCCCTGCTGCGCATCGGCAGCGAGGCCGGTCTGTGGAACCGGATGCTGAACCGTTGGATTCCCTGGATGCGGCGAAATGCCGAAGACATCGCCCTGCGGTGCGAGGTCGGGTTGGCGGACGATCTGCTCCAGCGCCTTCGCGACGGGACGCTCGATCTCGCGGTCCTCTATTCGCCGCGCGCCGTGCCGGGCCTCGCGGTGCGCCTGCTGCTGGAAGAGGATTTGGTCCTTGTCAGGGTTCGCCCCGCTCCAAACGCCGGTGGCGACCACTACGTCCTCATCGACTGGAGCGACGAGTTCCAGCGCAGCATCCGTTTGCGAAATCCGGAGCTTCTGTCCACACCCGTGTCGATCGGCGTCGGCACGCTCGGGCTGGACTATGTCAGGCAATGCGGGGGAACCGGGCATTTTCCACGGAGTCTGGTCCAGCCCATGCTCGACCAGGGGGTGGGGGAAGTCGTTCCCGAAGCGCACCCGTTCAGTTTGCCCATTTACGCTGTTCACCCGGCGGAGTCTGATGCCAGCGTTCTCGAAGCCGCGTTTCAAGGCCTGCGGGCCATCCTCGGCTCTGACGAGGCGACAGGGAATTCTCACCAAGGCGCCGTCGTCCAATAGAATCCCGTTCCGACCGGCGTCGGTGCGCGGGGCTCATGGCCGCAATTGGATGCCGCTTCACCGGCAGGATTTCACGCCGTCGCGATGATGCGGCGTGAACGGTGTTCTGACAGGAAAGGAGGAATCACCGTGAAGCCCCAGCGGTCCGCACCCCGGCCCTCGTCACCCTTCGCACGCCCCGACGGGTCCTGCCTCGGTCGTCTTTCGGACGAGCAGGAGGACAAGCCCGTGCCCGCCGCGCCGGCGGAACCTGAGGACAACCCCGCCCCGCCCACCGAGCCGATGAATCCGGCCTGATGCGGTTCGGAACACCGGCGCACGTTGGCCGCGACAGAACTGCCGCTGAATGCCCGCCCTAAACCTGCGGAGATGATGCGCGTTCATCCGTGCCGCCAAGCACCTCGTCCCCATGGCGGTAAGCCCGTGCCAGGGCAACGTCCTGCGCCGGCGTGAGGACGGCATCGACGGCGCTGAGCAGCGCGGTCTCTTCCTTTTGAATGTGCAGAACAAGGCCGTCGATCAGTTGCTGCCCGAAATGGCGGAAGACCGGCCAGCTTTCCTCATCGAACCCCTCACGCAGAGCCAGGGCACACAGCCGGGCGATCCGGCGGACGAGCGGGCGCAGGGCTTCATGGTCGGTCGAGAGGTCGGCCGTCATCTCGTAAGCGCCGGCAGCGGCGATGGGCGGGAAGAGCCACTGCTCTTCCAGGAGGAAATGCCGTTCAAGGTCCTGGCCCAGCTCCTTGCCAAGGGTGGCGAGCAGACCGCGACCGTCCGCGTCGAGATGCGGGATGTCGTCCTCCCCGGTGCGTTCGAGATAGGCTTCGAACGCGTTCAGAAGGTCGATGGTCCGGTGATGATCGTCGTGCAGGAGTTGGCCGGTCTGGCTGTCGGTGTGCATGTTCGACGTCTTTTGAAAGGAGGTCACGCGTCGGGCCGGTCATTCCAGGTGGCAAGCCTGACCAGCCGAGGATCGCTGGCGTGGTCCACCAGCATGCGTCGGACCCGCTCCTGCCACAGGATGCGGAACTGTGCCGCTTCGTCCGGGGATGCCGCTTGGGACAACAGGCGCTGCAGAAGGCCGGGCATCGCCGGATCGACCGGCACGACGTCGCTGTCGAGCGTCGCCTGCACGCCCGCTCCCGTGTCCATGCGGACGAAGGCCATTGTCCCTTGAATGCCGACACCGAAGGACAGGAGGTTCCGGCGGTCGAAGCGCCCAGCGATGCCCTTGAAGCCGGTGTTTTCCGTCGCTCCGGTCAGCAGCGTGGCGACGCTTGCCATCACGCCGGCCACACCGTCGTCGGCGGCCTCGCAAACAGACACCGCGACGGCCCCACGCTCGGGCACCTGATCGGGATACAGACGCTCCAGTGACCGTACGGTCATCAGGTAAGCGCCCGCGACGGTCGGGCAGGAATGGCCGGCCAGCCGCACCGCATCGGCATAGCCATACTCAAGCAGGCCGTCCTCGGCCGCGCCGAGGAACGCGCTGAGCGGATCGAACACGACGAGCCGCGGCGCCGCATCATAGAAGGATGGAAAGGTCATGACCGGATCATCCCACGATGATGAAAGGGCCTCTTTGTCCTCGCGCAAACGGAACGGCCAAGCACCGGCGGCAAACGGGAAATGCCCAACGGAGGAAGGCAGGGTCTCACCCCCACCCTCCCCGTGCGCATCCCACCGGGGTGGGATCAGTGCTTCATCTCGCCGAGCTGCTTGCGGGAGTCGCCGCTCTTGTCGAGGATGATGCTGTCGTCCGCCTTGCCATCGACCTCCAGAATGCCGATGAGCCCCTTGGTGGCGCGGCTCAGAGCGTGGTCGACCAACGCGTACTTGCCCGGATAGTCGACCTTGAACTCCACCATCGTCGCCCCGCCCGGCGCCACCGAGACCGTCTGCACGTTTTTCAGCGGCGGCGTGTCCAGGGCACCGAGGTTGTGGACGCGATCGAAGATCTCGCCGATGACATGGAACGACGAGGTGAAGTTCGGCCCGCCGACACCGAACCAGATGCGCACGGTTTCGCCCACACTGGCCTTCAGCGGCTTGTCCTTCACCAGCCCACCCACGGCGCCGTTGAACACCAGATAGCCGGGCTTCTCGTTGACCAAGCCGTCATAGTCGTCCTCCGCAGCCGGCAGGTTCTTCGCCTTGGTGGCGTAGATTTCCTGCTGCATGACATAGAACTCCTTGTCGACCTTCGGCAGGCCGCCTTCGGGCTCCACCACAATCAGGCCGAACATGCCCTTGGCGATGTGCTGGGCGACCATCGGCGTGGCGCAATGATAGACGTACACACCCGGCGCCATCGCCTTGAACGAGAATTCCTTGGTCTGGCCCGGCTCCGCCTGGGTGATCTGTCCGCCGCCGAGGAAACCGGTGGCCGCGTGGAAATCAATGGAATGGTTCATGACCGACCCGGGCGCGTTCGTCATGGACACGTTCACCGTGTCGCCGACACGGACGCGGACCATCGGGCCGGGGACCTTGTTGTTGAACGTCCAGTAAGTGTAGGTCGTGCCGTCATCCAGCCTGGCTTCGACCTCGGTCGTGGTCAACACGACGTTGTGGGTCTTTGGCGCGCGTTTGCCCGCCGCTTCCGGCGCCGGGACCGCCGCGGGGTCCTGGACAATGTCGACCGCCGGCTCCTTGACCTTCGGCTCGGCGTACAGCGTGGTGGCCGATGCGGCGCCGATCCCCGACAGGGCGATGAGGGCGGCGGCGCTGACGGTGGCGAGGAAGGTCTTGGTTTTCATGATGCAATCCAGGGCGAGTGTTGCTTGTGAAGCCAACGTCCCAGATTTCCCGGCCCCGTTACTTGACGGTCGTCAAGAATTTTAGGTAAGGGCAACGCTCCGATCACTTCCGTTTTTATTCTGATTTTTTCGCAATTGCGAGAAGTTGCTTTCTGGAGCGAGGGGGTTGAAGGGGTGTATCGCCTGCAAAGGACTGAGAAAAACCACGAATCACAAGGCGGATGCTGATGAGGTCACCGAGCAGCTCATCGTCCGTCCCGCTGGGAGCATGGAATCGGCCCGGCACCCCTGCGACATCCCGCCGCGGCTCACGGCGTGAACAATGCCGCCGCACAGGGTTGCCGCGCCATGCAGCACCCTTCGGCTTCGAGAACCGCGTTCGAGGACACTCGGTCGTTCCATCCTATCCTTTTCCGCACTGGCCCAACGGTCCTGTTTGCGCTTCCACTGGTCCTGGACACGTAACCTAACCGTGTAACGATAACAGGGGGAGGTGATGGCCGAGCGATTCACGAAATCAGCGGCGCGCAACATCTTCTACGGCGGGTCGCTCTTCTTCTTCGTCACCTTCGTCGCCCTGACGATTCACAGCCACTACTACATCCGAACGACCAGCACGGACGAGGCCACGCTGTCCGAGAGCGTCGCACGCGGCAAGCACGTGTGGGAAAGGAACGCCTGCATCAACTGCCACTCGCTGCTTGGTGAGGGTGCCTACTTCGCCCCGGAGCTCGGCAACGTCTGGGTCCGCTACGGCGGGCGGGAGGACGCCGAAGGCGCGCGGACGGCGCTGATCGCCTGGATGCAGTCGCAGCCCAGCGGCGTCGAGGGGCGCCGCCAGATGCCGCAGTTCAACCTGACCGACGCGGAACTCAACGACCTCGTCGACTTCCTCGAATGGACCAGCCGCATCGACACGCAAGGCTGGCCACCGAACCAAGCGGGCTGAAGGGGGAGGCATGGCATGAAATACGCGACCCAACGCATCGCCTATTGGTACTTCGCCTGCGCGATGGCCCTGTTCGTCATCCAGGTGCTGGTCGGCTCGCTCGCCGGGACCGTCTATGTCCTGCCGAACTTCCTGTCCGAGATCCTGCCCTTCAACATCCTGCGCATGATCCACACCAACGCGCTGATCGTGTGGCTCCTGCTCGGCTTTTTCGGCTCGGCCTATTACCTGATCCCGGAGGAGGCGGAGCGCGACATCGAGAGCCCGGTGCTCGCCTACGCCCAATTGGCCATCCTGATGGTCGGCGCCCTGGGCGCGGTGGTCGGCTACACGCTGGGCATCCACGAGGGGCGCGAGTTCCTCGAACAGCCGCTGTGGGTGAAGATCGGCATCGTCGTCGCGGCGTTGATCTTCCTCTACAACGTTTCGCTGACCGTGATCAGAGGACGCAGGACGGCGATCACCAACGTCCTCCTGCTCGGGTTGTGGGGCATCGCGGTCTTCTTCCTGTTCGCCTTCTACAACCCGACCAACCTCGCGCTGGACAAGCTGTACTGGTGGTACGTCGTCCATCTGTGGGTCGAGGGCGTGTGGGAACTGGTGATGGCCTCGGTCCTCGCCTTCCTGGTCATCAAGATGACCGGCGTCGACCGCGAGGTCGTGGAGAAGTGGCTCTACGCCATCGTCGGGCTGGCCCTGTTCTCCGGCCTGCTGGGCACCGGGCACCATTACTACTGGATCGGCGCTCCGGGTTATTGGCAGTGGATCGGCTCGCTGTTCTCCACGCTGGAGGTCGCTCCCTTCTTCGCCATGGTCGTTTTCGCCTTCACCATGGCCTGGAAGGGGCGGCGCGACCACCCGAACAAGGCCGCCTTCCTGTGGACGCTCGGCACCCCGGTGATGGCCTTCTTCGGTGCTGGCGTGTGGGGCTTCATGCACACCCTGTCCTGGGTCAACTACTACAGCCACGGCACCCAGGTCACCGCGGCGCATGGGCATCTGGCCTTCTTCGGGGCCTACGTGATGCTGAACCTCGCGATCATCAGCTACGCCCTGCCGAGCCTGCGCGGCCGCGCGCCTTACAACCAGGTGCTCAACATGTGGAGCTTCTGGATCATGACCTCGGCCATGGCCTTCATGACCTTCACGCTGACCTTCGCGGGCGTCGTGCAGGTCCACCTGCAGCGCGTGCTGGGCATGACCTACATGGAGGTCCAGGAACAATTGGCCTTGTTCTACTGGATGCGCCTGGGGTCCGGCATCTTCGTGGTCGTCTCAGTGCTCATGTTCGTCTACGCGATGTTCGGACCGGCGCGCGGGCGGGTGCCCGCCCGCACCCAGCCCTCCGTCGCTCCGGCCGAGTGACGGCGGTGGAGGACTCCTCCCGGCAGGGGACGGCGGGCGGCGCCGTCCCCTTCTACGCCCCCACCGGCAACGAGGTGGCGTTGTTCGAGCACGCCCACCGCAACCGGCTGCCGCTGCTGCTCAAGGGCCCGACCGGCTGCGGCAAGACCCGCTTCGTCGCGCACATGGCGGCGAGGCTGGGGCGTCCGCTCCACACGGTGTCCTGCCACGACGACCTGACCGCCGCCGACCTGACCGGCCGCTACCTCCTCAAGGGCGGCGACACGGTTTGGACCGACGGCCCGCTGACCCGCTCAGTGCGCGAGGGCGCGATCTGCTACCTCGACGAGGTGGTCGAGGCGCGCAAGGACGTCACCGTGGTGCTTCACCCGCTGACCGACGACCGCCGCCTGCTGCCCCTGGAGCGCACCGGCGAACTGCTGGAGGCGCCGCCGGCGTTCATGCTGGTCGTCTCCTACAACCCCGGCTACCAGAACATCCTGAAATCGTTGAAGCCCAGCACGCGCCAGCGCTTCGTCGCCATCGAGTTCGGCTTCCCGAAGCCCGATGCCGAAACCGGGATCGTCGTCCAGGAAAGCGGGCTGCCCGCAGACCGGGTCGCTCCGCTGGTGCGGCTTGGCAATGCCCTGCGCGCTCTCAAGGGGCAGGATCTTGAGGAAGGAGTGTCGACCCGGCTGTTGGTGTATTGCGCCTCCTTGATCCGCGACGGCATGCCTCGCGACGAGGCGATCCTGGCGTCGATGATCGAGCCGCTCACCGACGACCCGGAGGTCAAGAAGGCGCTGCTTCGGGTCGCCGAACTCACGCTGGGATGATCGCATGGCCTCCATCTGGGAACCCGAGGAGTTCGTCGGAGCCCTGTGGCACCGTCTGGTCGGTGACGCCGCGTCCTACCCGCGTCATCCCGACGCCGCGGTTCGCCTGGACGCGATGCGCGCGCGCCTCGGCGTGCTGTTTCGGGCGCTCGGCGGCCCCGGTGCCGTTCGCATCGCCGGGACCTCCGCCGAAACCTCCGGGCATCGCCTCGGTCTGAAGCAGCGTCTCGGTCTCGGGACGGAAAAGCTGGAGCGCGCCCGCTACGACGGCGTCACCCTCCAGCTTCCCGACCGCGTCGATGTCTTCCCCTCCCGCGAGGACAACGCGGCGCTCTACGAATGGCTCGCCATTTTTTTCGTCCAGGCCGAACCGCCTCCGGCGATGCCCGACGACCCGCTGCAGGCCGACCTCGTCCGCCTGCGTTCGGCCCGTCGGGCCACGCAACGGGCGCTCGATGAATGGCCGGGCCTGCGCCCGCTGCACGTCCGGCTCTGCCAAGCCATGCGCGCGGCCCGACCCAAATGGCGGCGCCCCGGACAGGAGGCCGCCGTCGAGGCGCTCGTCGGAACGCTCATCGGAAGCGGCGGCCCATCCGATCCGGACCTGCTGGCAGCGGTCACCGACGCGGCGGTCCCACTCGACCGCTTCCGCGCCGCCTCCGGCTATCGGCCCTTCCTGCCGGTGCCGCTGTGGGGAGAAGTCTCCGCGCCACCGGAGGGCGCCGCTTCGCCCGAGAGTGATGAGGAGGGTGGCGCCGGGGCCGAAGGGGACGGCAAGCGCCGCAGGGCCAAGCGCCGCGAGAACGACCAGACCCGGCGCGACGACCCGCTGATGCTGAACCGCTTCGAGAAGATTCTCGGGCTGGCGGAGATGGTCAATCTCAATCGCAAGGTCGAGGACGACAACGAGGAAGGCGCGCGCAAGGCCGCGGAGGACCTGGACGAAATCTCCGTAGGCCAGCACGAGCGCAAGGCGTCGACCAAGCTCAAGCTCGACCTCGATCTGGCCTCCGAGGAAGCCGACGTCGCGCCATTGCGGGCGGAAATCACCTATCCCGAGTGGGACTGGAAACGCCGCCTCTATCATCCCGACCATTGCCGCGTGATCGCCGAGCCGGCCGCGCTGGAGGGCGAGGAGTGGCGGCCCGACAACGACGCGCTGCGCCGCATCCGCCTGGTCCGCCGCCAGTTCGAGGCGATGCGGCCACGCCGCCAGGTGATGACCGGGCAGCCCGACGGTGACGAACTCGACCTGTCGGCTCTGGTCCGCTCGGTCGCCGACCGGCGCGCGGGCGGCATCGGCTCGGATCGGGTCTACACGGCGATGCGCAACGTCGCCCGCGACCTGTCGGTGGGCGTGCTGGTCGACGTCTCGCTGTCCACCGACAGCTACATCGAGGACCGGCGCGTGCTCGATGTCGAGAAGGAGGCTCTGCTGGCGTTGACGCACGGGCTGACCGCCTGCGGCGACGAGCACGCCATCTTCACCTTCACCTCGCACCGGCGCCACCGGGTGGACATGCGCACCGTGAAGGACTTCGAGGAGCGGTTGGACGCCCGCGTCGTGCGCCGCATCCAGTCGCTCAAGCCGGGCAGCTACACGCGCATGGGAGCGGCGCTACGCCACGCGACGGCCCTTCTCAAGGACCGCCCGCACACACACCGGCTGCTTCTGGTGCTGACGGACGGCAAACCGAACGACACGGACCATTACGAGGGCCGCTACGCCATCGAGGACACGCGCGTGGCGGTGCAGGAGGCGCGCCGCGCCGGACTGCGGCTGTTCGGCGTCACGGTGGACGAGATGGGGCGCGATTACCTGCCCTACATCTTCGGCCCCGGCGCCTACGCCATCTTCCCGCACGCCGCCCGCCTGCCCGCGGCGCTGCCCGCCATCTACCGCCAGCTGACCGGCTGAACGCTCAAGAAACAGGAGGCATCATGCTCAGGATCATCCTTGCCGCCATCCTCGGAGCCGTCCTGGTGTCCGGCTCACCGTGGGCGCAGGTCAACATCCGGCCGGACACCACGCCCCGCCTGCCGCCGCAGCCGGGACAGTCCCTGCCCGTCGAGGATGCGCTTTTCCTCAAGGAGGCGGCCGCGGCCAGCCAGGGGCAGGCGGAACTCGGGCGTCTCGCGGCGGAGAAGGGGGCGGACGACGCGTTCAAGAACCTGGCCAAAGGAATCACGGAAACCCACGCCACCTTGGGTGAGTCTTTGAAGCGGCTCTCGTCGGCCCGCCCCCTGCCGCCGGCCGACCAGTTGAAGCCGGAGCGCGCCGACGCCTTCGGCGCCGCCGGGGCGGTGACCAACCCGGCAAACGCCCAGGAGGGCATGACGCAGGACGCCGTCAAGGCGCTGTCCGGGGCGTCGGGCGATGCGTTCGCCAAGGGCTACATCGAGGCTCAGCTTCGCATTCACGACCGCATCGTTGATCTCTACCAGACCGAGGCGTCGAACACGCCGGACCGCGAGCTTGCCACTTTCGCGATCACCAGTCTGGTGTCCATCCAGAAGGACCGCGACGCCCTGCGGCAGATGGCCGACCGCTTCGGGATCAGCGCTCCGGCCACGGGCCAGCCGGTTCAGTATGGCGATCCGACCAAAGCCCGTTGAGGCCGGCGGCCGCCATGGCGAACAGTACGCCGCCGGTGACCGGGCAGTTTTCGTGCGATTGCCCCCGGGCAAAGACGGCGACAACGCCCCACGTCATGATCCCCTCCGGTCATCATTCCAAAGACAAGCGAGGCGGACATGAAGGAGACGCAACCACAGCCGGCGGCGCTGCTCGGAATCAAGATTGCCGAGGAGGACGGTGCCGGAGATCTCGTGTTTGACGCTGCGATCGTGGGGCCGCTCCTCGGCCTCGAACCGGGCGCTTTCATGGAAGAACTGAAGAAGGGCATGATCCATCAGGTTCATGAACAGGGAACCGGTGTGGACCATGGTCGGAGGCGGGTGACCTTCCGCTACCGGGCACGGCAATCAGTGCTGGTTCTGGACGCGCAGGGCCATGCACTTCATGTTGCATGAGGTCGAGGTGGATGGAAGGGCGCGAGAAGCGCAGCCATGAGAGCGGCGTGAGCCCGGACGGCGGGTCCGTCGATCGAGGATCTCTGTTCACCCGACCCGGCAACCCGATCGTCGCCGGCTTCACGGCGGTCGTCCCCTGACGATGCCAGGGGTGGGTCAGTAATCCCGATCCGGGTGATCGGACCAGTCGCCCAGATTCATCACGGCGACAGCCATCGCCACACCGCCGAACGTTCCGCAAACCGAGCCGAAGAGCAGAATGAAACCGATCAGCCAGTAGTCGGAGCCAAGGAGCAGTGTACGGAGACTGGCGACATCCAGCGCGAGAAGGCCGAGGCAAACGACAACGCCGGCCACGACCCCAATCGCCAGATGGGTCAATAGGAATGACACCAGATTATGCTTCTGCAAGAAAGCGGAGCGCCGTGGATTTCGAGGCATTACAGTGACTCCCTGCAGAGCAAAGGCGCATGGTAGCCATTGGAAGGCAGCATGCGCCGCGCCCTTGACGGTCCCCCTGAACTGAATCGGCGCACGCCCTGAAACCTCATACGGCAAGCAGTTCGTCCGCTGGGCCAAAGAACTCATAATGGATGCTGCCCAATGGCACGCCCCGGCCGGCGAGGCCGCCGACCATAGCGCGCAGGAACGGTCGAGGGCCACACAGATAGTAGGCCGCCTCCTGCGTCGGGGTGTTGGCCACGATCCAATCCATGCTGATGAAACCTCGCTCATCGTAGTCGCGCCCCTGAACGTCGGCCGGGTCAGGGGCGTTGTAATAGGTACGCAGCGTGATGTTGCGAGCCTGAGCGGCCAGTGCCCGGGAATGATCGCGCATCGCGTGAACGCGGCCGTTTTCGGCGCCGTGGATGTACCAGGTCGGCCGGCCATCGCCGGAACCGGCAATGGTCTCCAGCATGCTCATCATCGGGGTCAGCCCGACGCCGCCGCTCAGCAGAACGACCGGCCCGGCGGAAGCCTCGTCGAGGAAGAATTCGCCGGCCGGAGGCGCCACCTTCAGCACCGTGCCCGGCTTGACGTGATCGTGCAGCCAGTTGGAGGCCAGCCCCGCCGGCCTGCCCGAGCCCTCCTCCCGCTTGACGCTGATGCGGTAGGACCGGGAATCCGGAGCGGAGGAGATGGAATAGTTGCGCTTCAGCACACCGGCTCCCGGCATATCCAGCGCAAAGGTCAGATACTGACCGGGGCGGTGGCGGATCACACCGCGCCCGTCCGCTGGAACCAGGATGAAGGAGCGGATGATGTCGCTCTCCGGCGTCACGCTCTCCACCGTGAAGTCGCGCCAGCCGTTCCATCCGCCCGGCGCCGTGGCGAGCCCGGCGTAGACGCTGGCCTCCCGCGCTTTGAGCACGTCCGCCAGAAACCAATAGGCCTCGCCCCAGGCGTCGAGGACCTCGTCGGTCGCGGCGTCGCCCAGCACGTCCTTGATTGCGCCCAGCAGGGCATCGGCGACATAGGGGTAATGTTCGGGCAGGATGTTCAGCCCGACATGCTTCTGCGTGATCCGCTCCACCCGCGAGGCCAGCACACCCAGGTTGTCGATGTTGCGGCCATAGGCGATGATCGCCGCCGTCAGCGCCTTGGACTGCGACCCGGTCTCGCCATGATGGGATTGATTGAACAGGTCACGGATTTCCGGGGTGCGGAACAATCGCTGATACATGCGGTCGGTGACCGCGGTGCCGCCTTTCTCCAGAGCGGGAACCGTGGCCTTGACGATGTCGATGGTTCGGTTGCTGAGAGCCTCCGCCATGGATTGCCTCCGTGCTGCAATGGCGATTCAACCCTCCGCTAATTCAACCGGTTCCGGCAATTTTCCCAGGACCGGACCAACCTCGAAAGGTTGCGATTGCCCTGGCATTGGCCGTCAACGGCGCTGGGGTTCCTGCTGCGGAAGCGGCTTCCATACGCTATATTTCGGGCTAGGAAGCGTTCGTACGCTCCCTCACGCCAAGGACTGTTGGCGTGGCGAACCGCCTGGGAACCGTGGCTGATGCCCGCCGCCGACACCGATGCCCTGCAACCGTCCGCCCTGCGCGACGCCGACCATCTGACCGCGATCGTCGATCTCAACGAAACGCCTGTTCTTTGCCCGGGACCTGCCGGCCGTGGTTTCCATCCTCCGGACGGTACGCCTCCGGCGACCTTTCAATTACCCACATCCGGCAGCACAGCTGATGACGGCGGTCTCCATCTCGAATGCCGGCCATCCGTGGCCTGTTGACATCGAACGATGCTCGGGAGGTGCTGATGGCCACGGGAACCAACGCCTGGATCGAGGATGAACTCGCCGGCTGCCACTTTGCCGACGAGCGGCTGGGGCGACGCTTGAGCACGTTGCTCGATCAGATGTCCGGGGGGATGGGCAACAGCATTCCGCTGGCCTGCCAGGACTGGGCCAACACCAAGGCGGCCTACCGGTTCTTCGCCAACGAGCGGGTGAGCGACGCGGATATTCTCTCCGGCCACTTCGATTCGACACGCGCGCGGGTCGCCGCAGCCTCCGGCCCATCCTGGTCATTCAGGACACCACGGAGTTTTCCTTCCAGCGTGAGCATCCTGAGAAGATTGGCCAGACCGTCCGGGTCAACAGCGGTCAGGACGAGGAGGGCCGGTTCCGCATGCACATCGTGTGTGGGTTGCTGATGCACGCCAGTCTGGCGGTCACGACCGAGGGTCTTCCCCTGGGGCTCGGCGCGGTCAAGTTCTGGACCCGGACCAAGTTCAAGGGAACCGCCGCCCTCAAGAGAAAGATCAACCCGACGCGGGTTCCCATCGAGCAGAAGGAAAGTGTCCGCTGGCTGGAGAACCTGCGCCGGACCACGGAACTGTTCGGCGATCCGGGACGCTGCATCCACGTCGGCGATCGCGAGAGCGACATCTACGAGCTGTTCTGCTTGGCTCAGAAGATGGGCACGCATTTCCTGGTGCGGACCTGCGTCGATCGGCTCGCCCTTGGTGGCGATACGACCGTCGACGCCGTGATGGATGAGGTCGCCGTCCAAGGCGTGCATGCCGTTGCTGTCCGAAATGGCAAAGGTCACCTCGACACGGCGAAAGTCGAACTGACCTACCGCAGCCTGCGGATCCTGCCGCCGGTCGGAAAGCAGAAACGCTATCCGGCCCTCTCCCTGACGGTCCTGCATGCCCGGGAATGTGACGCACCCGCCGACCGGCCGCGCATTGATTGGAAGCTCCTCACCGATCTGCCTGTCCTCTCGAACGAGGACGCCATTGAGAAGCTCCGTTGGTATTCGGTGAGGTGGAAAATCGAGTTGTTTCACAAGATCCTGAAATCAGGCTGCAAGGCCGAGGAGGCTCGCCTCCGAAGCGCCGACCGCCTGGTGAAGTTGATCGCCGTCTACTGCTTGGTGAGTTGGCGGGTCTTTTGGCTGACGATGATCAACCGATCGGCGCCGGACATCGACGCAGGAATCGTTTTCACCGAACGCGAGCAGAAGATCCTCGATTTCCTGATCCCGAACAAGGCTCCAACCGCGCCCGGCAGCAACACCCTGGGCATCTATCTCACCAAAGTCGCCAAGCTCGGCGGCTATCTCGCTCGCGGCTGTGATCCACCACCGGGAAACACCGTCATGTGGCGGGGCATGTCCCGCCTGATCGACATTGCCTTGGGCTCGGAGACCGCGCCGCAGCTTGTGGGTAATTGAAAGACTCACCGGATGCGTACTCCGGACGGCCACGCGCCGCCTGACCGGTGCCGACCGCGCTTGGCGGCATGATCGATGAGCATGCCCTTGCCGTGCTCAAAGCGAAGGCGTTTCCACAACGGCGTGATACGAGCAGGACGGCCTTTGCCGAACCCGGTGCGGATCGAACCAACTCGGCGATGAGGGCGGGTCAGCTGCCGAGAAGCTCCTGCACGGCGGCAAGGAGTTGATTGGAGGCGACGGGTTTGCGGAGGAATGTCACGCCAAGGTCCGTGGCGTCACGTTCGCTGTCCGGCCCCATATCCCCGGTCAGAATGATGCCGGGTATCGGATGGCCAGCCTGTTTGCGGATGGAGGCAACGGCGTCCGTTCCGACGTCGCCTCCTCGCAGGCGGTAATCCGCGACGACGAGGTCCGGCGCACGCGCCATGTCTTGCAGACCTTCGAGAGCCTGCGCCGCGGACGCGGCGATGACGACCTCGTAACCCCACTCGATGAACAGTGTCCGGAGACCGGTGAGCACGGTCACGTCGTCATCGATCAGAACAGCCAAACGCCTTTGCCCGTCGGCCATTGCGGCCCGCTTCGGCTGGGATGGACTCGTCCCCGCGGCGCCCGCAAGGGGAACGTCGACCGCAAAGGTCGACCCACGCCCCGGTTCGGAGCGCACGGTCACCGGGTGATCGAGCAGCTGGGAGAGCCGCTGCACGATGGCCAGCCCCAGACCCAACCCTTGGCTCCGGTCGCGCTCCGGGTTGTTGACCTGATGGAACTCTTCGAACACGCGGCCCAGCTGCTCGGCGGATATGCCGATTCCACTGTCGTGAACCTGAATGCTCACGCGGTCGGAAAGGATGTCGCAGACAACCCGCACATAGCCTTCAGGGGTGTAGCGCAAAGCATTCTCGACCAGATTGCGCACTATGCGACCGAGCAGCACCGGATCGCTTCGCACCGCCAGAGTTGGTCCGGGGTCTGTGACATAGAGTTCCAGACCCTTGCTCGCCGCGATCGGTGAATAAGCGGCTCGCATCTCATCCAGCAGCGACGCAAGCGGTATGTCACGGACCTGAGGCACAATCGTTCCGACATCCAAGCGAGAAACGTCGAGCAGGCTGTCGAGCAGGGCCTTCAACGTGTCCAAGGCACGCTCCAGGGCCATCAGCGACCGGCGGCTCCGGTCCTCGAGGACATGAGATTGCAAAACGCCGGCGAACAGCAAAGCCGACTGGAGCGGTTGCCGCAAATCGTGGCTGGCGGCGGCCAGGAATCTGGACTTGGACTGGTTGGCTTCATCGGCCAGGGTCTTGGCATCGCGCAGGGCCTGCTCCATCGCCCGACGTACGGTGACGTCCATGTTCATGCCGCTCAGGCGGACTGGGCGACCGCTGCCATCATGTTCCGCCCGCCCCACCCCCAGCAACCAGCAGACCCCCTTTCCCGGATGCGCGATGCGAAACTCCGCCTGGTAATTCGGCCGCCGGCCTTCGAGCACGTCCTGCACGGCCTGCCGCAACGCCGGGTGATCGTCCGCAACAACCAAATTGTAGAACGCGGGTTCACTGGGGTGGAACGTCGTCGGATCGACACCCAACAGACGGTACATGCCGTCCGACCAAGTCACGACGCCAGTGCGGAGATCGAGATCCCACAGACCGGCGTTTGCGGCGTTCAAGGCAATGGCGAGATTCCTCTCGCTCCGCTGCAAGGCCGTTGCCACGGACTTGCGCTCGGTGATGTCGATGTTCAGGCCGCTCATGCGCAACGGCGTGCCGTCCGTGTCGTAATGGACGCGCCCGGTGGATAACACCCATCGGACCGTCCCATCCGGGAGCATGATGCGGTATTCCAGTGCGAGATAGGGGCTTCCGCTCACCGAAGAGCTGCGCCTGAGCCGCGGCCGTGATGGTTTCGACATCGTCCGGTTTCACTGTACGGAGCCAGGAATCCAAGCAGGGGGTATCGCTCTCCGGGTCCAAGCCGAACAGGCGATAACTGCCCTCCGACCAATGCCCGCGCCCGGTGCGCAAATCCCAGTCGAAACTGCCGGCCTGAGCCGACTGTAGGGCCAAGCTGAGGCGTTCGTTGCTTGCCCGAAGTTCCTCTTCGGCCATCGTCCGTCGGGAAATGTCCAACAGATGGACGGTCAGCCCCATCGGGGTGGGAAACGCTCGGAGCCAGAACCAGCGGCCAGTCTGCGGACCGCGGAATTCGACGTCCACCGGAACCCGTTCGGTCATGGACCTGTGCAACTCATCCGCCAACTGGCCTTCGGCGAGTTCGGGAAAGGCATCCCACAGCCGCATGCCGAGCAGGTCGCGGCCTTGAGCGACCAGGGTCCTGGCCATGTCGTTGAGTTCGAGGAATCGCCAGTCCCGATCGAACTCAATGACGCCATCCACGGTGTTGGCCAGCAATACGTTGACTTTGCGGGCGGAGTGTTGGGCCTCTTCGCGCACTCTCAGGAAACGGCGTATACCCCACAGGGCGCCGAGGCCTGTGGTCAGGAGCAGCCCAAGAAAGATGGCCACGGTCCAGAAGGTTGCGGTGTGGATGGGACGCATCGCCGTCGCTTTGTCGAGCCCGACGTGCAGATACAGGCCCTGGGCACCCGACGTTGCCGGTGAATAGGCAAACACCCGTGGCCGACCGTCCATCCCCGCCAATTCAACCACACCTTTGGTCGCCTCGCGCAACAAAGGACCGAACGGTTCCGGCAACAAGCGGCCGGCCAGTTCCGGTGCGTCAGGGATGGTTGCGAGAACCGTTCCGTCACGGTCGGCGACAAGGAGACAGGTGTTGTCCGGCAAAGAGTCCTGCGTGAGGGACTCCCGCAGCCAAGCGGTGTCGAGAAGTGCCGCAATCACTCCATGATAATCTCCATCCTCCCGGCGGTGGGCACGGGCGAAGGGAATGGCGGGTTGTCCCGTGATCGGCGATCGCATGGACTGGCCTGTGACGATGCCATCGGTGCTCGCCGCATCCTGGAGGAGCCGGTCTGCAATCACCCGCCCCACCGTCATGGAGTCTGTCGAGCACCATACGGCACCGTTCGCGTCGGAGATTTCCACTGCCATGTAGCTCGGATACTTGCCCCTGATCCGGGACATGACTTCTTGGCAGGCCGTGGCGTCCATACGCCCCACCCCGCTTCGGTAAGAGCGAACAGAATGTGATGGATGTCCTGTATGATCCGTCTTTGTTCCGCGTCCACAAGGTCGAGAAAGTGGCTGGCATCCTGTCGAAGCTCGGCCTCACGGGCCGTATGAAGCTGCATGATCGGAAAGAGCTCGAACGCCAGCAACGGAGCAGCAATGAGCAGGAGGAAAGGCAGCAGGCGGTTGGTTTCTCTACGAGGCGCTCGCTTCCGTAAGGACTTCAGCAATTCCTGTCTCCGAGGGCAGACCTTTTCTTCCTTGGAGCATTATACAAAAATACGCCAGTATGTAATCAGATAAAAATGCCGCCGCCCAAAGGATAGGTGTCGGCATATGCCTTGAGGCGGAGCCATCAGTCCTGATCAAAACCGTTCCAACCGCTCTCCTGAACTTCCTCTGGAGGAGCGTCCCCAATTTAGTTCAGTATTCACCACGGCAAGCTCGTAGAACCTTTTTGAGAAATCTTTTTGCTTTCCAGCGTTGGATTATATTACCGCGGCGCAGCACCATCTCAGCGTAATTCTTCGCCATGGAGGAAAAACACAGAATGCCTTCTTTTTGGGCAGCCTCGTCGGTGCATGCATACTGAGCTTGGCGGAGGCATAAGTAAGCGGTCCGGCACCCATCGAGCGCTATGCTTGGCGGAAAATCGACCATCGCGCCGAACTCCATGAATGCAATATTGAACAAATTTTGCGCAAGATAACCAGGACGGTGGCGAGCGATTCAGCGTGGTTCGCGTTTTCAGATGAATGACCCCATGATTGCTACCTCTTGAGCTGCAACGCTGACCATCGCCCCGCCGCGAACCGCTCGTCATGAGCAGCCGCCTGTGGAGGCGCCCATTCAACTCCGGCGCATCGTGTGGCTCCAGCGAAAGAGCGTCGTATGATCAGGCGATAGGCACCAAGCGGTGGTCCGGCCAGGACTCGGACTCAAGAGCTACCACACCGCTCGGCAGACCATCGCCGGCGAACAGATCGTCGCCATAGTCCGTTACGGGCAGGTCGCCGCCGTTCCCATCAACAACATTCCGGCCCCGTCGGCCTTCATTGAGGACCTGTTCGGCGCGATCACCTGACGGCGCTGATACCGCGGTCCCGCGTGCCCACTATCCGATGTGCGACCGAATCCGATGAAGTCCAGCTGCTTTTGACGACGATCAAGGCTGCCCGTTCTCCACGCTCGCAGCATCCATATCGCACCCGAACCACCAACTGATCCGACGGAAGCGACAGTGCCAATGAATGAAGCCCAAGTCGGACTGCTGATCGTCTCGCCGCTGCTGATCGGCATGGTTGTGCTGCTGTATCGCCAGGGTGTCATGACGCGAAGCGGCGCAGCGCTCGCCGCTCTGGCTTCAATCGGCACGGTAGCGTGGCTATTCTTCACTCAGTAAATTGTGTCCGTTTTCGAGGTGGCGACATCAGGAGGGATGGTGGTTGCCCGCGTCAGAACGCAAACACCGCCGATCGTCGTTGTGACCAGTTGTGGGAGGTGGTCAAAGCGGCGATGGCAGCGGCGATCTTCGCACCACCCTGGACAGACGGCTCGATGGGATTTGCGTAGTCCTCTGCCTTGTCGCAGACCAGGCGCAAGTCGATGAGCGGCAAGCCCCGTATGAATGCCTCACGGGTGATGACATCGTTGAAGATGGTCAGGCCGGTAATGGCCAATCGTTGCCGAAGCGGGTCGGGGTAGTGCGCGTCGTAGATCGTACAGACTGCCGTCGGCAAGCGCGAGGCCAAGACGGCGTCGAGCATTGTCCGATAGTCGCCCTGGAACCGCTCCCGTATCTCGCCCAGCCTGTTGACCACCGCGGCAACAGATCGCGCTCCTTCATCCAGCAGACTGGAGTGGCGCAACGCATCGTTGCCGCCCACACTCACGATGAGATGAGTCGCGTCAGGAGGACATTGCTGGACTTGCCGACCGACGTTGCTGGTCACGGCACCGTCTTCTGCTCCTAACGTCGCACGCCAACCCGACGGTAGACGCAAACGAAGCTGTGCCGTCACGTCCGGTCCGCCTCCGACATAGGCGGAGTTATCGAAGATCGAATCGCCCAGTAGGACGATATACGGCATCGATGCGGATGAAACCATGCAGCTTCTCCCTCAGTGCCATTGCCGCAACAGCGAACAACGGCCTTCCCTCCCAATTCAAAGCGGAGATCTCTCCATCTTCCTGCGCCCTCTGGTCGCTTGACCCACGCTGGCGCTGAAGGCGCTTACCGTCGCGCCAGGGTGCCTGAGTACGGCTCGAGCCCAAATGCACATCAACGCCGAAACGGGGGCTTTGGGGGACGGGGGTGCACCTCAGGCCCAATCGGACCAATTCACTGCCCCAAAATTCTTCTTGACCTCAAGCGAGCTTGAGGTTTTAGCCTGGGTGTATTGGATCTGGCATGCCAGAGCCGATTGCAACATGGACTGCGAAAGGCAGCGATCCCCAGCGCACCAAGGGAGGCGTGTGTGATCTCTCCGACATCCGTCAATTGGACCATGCTCAACACGCTGCGTGCCATGCCGGGTCCCGAGGCCACGACACCTCCGGTCTCGCTGCTGGCCATCACGAAGGCGGCAAGCTTGAAGCCGGCCGCTGTGAGGCCGGCACTCTGCGAATTGGTCAGGCAGGGCTTTGTCCGGGAGTACGCAACACAGTGCGGCAAACAATATGCGAGAACGGAAAAAGGTGATCAGCGAATATTGGAAATAAAGGGCTGGCTTCGGTAGCCGTTCAGAGGCCCGCGGGGATCAACGGCCCGCACCCTCCACTCCTGCTCCTTTCAATGGCGAACGGTTTGGTCACGCCGCCGGGCTCCGTGTGCCTGCGGCTCAACAGGGAGAGACGGCATGGGCAAGGCACTCGAAGGCGTGCGGGTTCTGGACTTTACCCACGTTCAGTCGGGTCCGACCTGCACGCAGCTTCTGGCGTGGTTCGGCGCCGACGTCATCAAGGTCGAGCGTCCGGGCGAGGGCGACATCACGCGCGGCCAGCTGCGCGACGTGCCCGAGGCCGACAGCCTCTACTTCACCATGCTGAACCACAACAAGCGGTCCATCACGCTGGACACCAAGAACCCGGACGGCAAGCGCGTCCTGGAGGATCTGGTGCGCATCTGCGACGTGATGGTCGAGAATTTCGCCCCCGGCGTGCTCGACCGCATGGGCCTGACCTGGGAGCGCATCCAGGAGCTGAACCCCCGCATCATCGTCGCCTCGGTCAAGGGCTTCGGCCCCGGTCCCTACGAGGACTGCAAGGTCTATGAGAACGTCGCGCAGTGCGCCGGCGGCTCGGCCTCGACGACCGGCTTCGACGACGGCCCGCCGATGGTCACCGGCGCCCAGATCGGCGACAGCGGCACCGGCCTGCATCTGGCGCTGGGCATCGTGACCGCGCTCTACCAGCGCACCCAGACCGGGCGCGGCCAGAAGGTGCTGGCGGCCATGCAGGACGCCGTGCTGAACCTCTGCCGTGTCAAGCTGCGCGACCAGCAGCGGCTGGAGCGCGGCCCGCTGAAAGAGTACCCGCAGTACCCCAACGGCGAGTTCGGCGACACCGTGCCGCGCGCCGGCAACGCCTCGGGCGGCGGCCAGCCGGGCTGGATCCTGAAGTGCAAGGGCTGGGAGAGCGATCCCAACGCCTACATCTACTTCATCACCCAGGCGCCGGTGTGGGCGAAGATCTGCGACGTCATCGGCAAGCCGGAATGGGTCACCGATCCGGACTACGCGACGCCCGCCGCTCGCCTGCCGCGCCTGAAGGACATCTTCGCGACCGTCGAAGAATGGACCATGACCAAGACGAAGTTCGAGGTCATGGAGATTCTGAACAAGTACGACATCCCCTGCGGCCCCATCCTGTCGATGAAGGAGCTGGCGGAGGATCAGTCGCTGCGCGAGACCGGCACCATCGTCGAGGTCGATCACCCGACGCGCGGCAAGTACCTGACGGTCGGCAACCCGATCAAGCTGTCGGACAGCCCGACCGAGGTCACGCGGTCGCCGCTTCTGGGCGAACACACCGACGAGATCCTGCGCGAGGTGCTCGGCTTTGACGAACGCCGCATCGGCGAGGTTCGCGACAGCGGCGCACTCGGTGCCGCGCGCAGGCCGCTGACCACCGAGTAGGACAGGCGGCAGCCTCCTGCAGCGCATCACCGGCGACGCGTTGCAGGAGGCCGCCGCCCCCGAAAATCCATCCAAGCTCACCTCCAAGACGTGAGCCGACCAGTTTGCAAAGGAGGAAAGGCCATGACCGCAGTCATCGATCCGCTCCACACCGAGCGCCCAACGGATGTCGTCCGCCGCCTTCTCGACACCGCCAAGGCCGAGGGCCGCAACGCGCTGACCGCTCCAGAAGCCAAGCAACTCTGCGATCTGTACGGCATTCCAGTGCCGAAGGAAGGCTTGGCGAAGAGTGCCGACGAAGCCGTCACCCTCGCCGAGGGTATGGGTTTCCCGGTGGTCATGAAAATCGTGTCGCCGCAGATCCTGCACAAGACGGAAGCCGGCGGCGTTCTGGTTGGTCTCTGGAACGCCGACGCCGTCCGCCAAGGCTTCAGGACCATCATGGAGAACGCCCGCGCCCATGACCCCGGCGCGGAGTTGATCGGTGTGCAGGTCCAGCAGATGCTGAAAGGAGGCGTGGAGGTCATCGTCGGTTCCATCACGGACCCGAGTTTCGGCAAGCTGGTGGCCTTCGGCCTCGGAGGCGTGCTGGTCGAGGTGCTGAAGGACATCACCTTCCGCCTCGCCCCGGTCACCCGCGAGGAAGCCCTCTCGATGCTCGACGGCATCCAGGCCGCGGAGATGCTGAAGGGCGTGCGCGGCGGCAAGGCGGTCGACCACGAGGCGCTCGCCGATGTGATCGTCAACGTCTCGCGCCTGGTCGATGAAGTGCCGGAGATCGTCGAACTCGACCTCAACCCGGTCTTCGCGCGCGAGAACGGAGCCACCGCCGCCGACGTGCGCGTGGTCCTGGACTTTACGGTCAGGACGCCGCGCTACCGCCCATCGCAGGAACAGATCGTCCGGCAGATGAACCGGATCATGAAGCCCGAGGCGGTGGCCGTCATCGGCGCCTCGGCCGAGGACGGGAAGATCGGCAACTCGGTGATGAAGAACCTCATCAATGGTGGCTACAAGGGCCAGATCTATCCGATCCACCCGAAGGCCGACGACATCCTGGGCTACAAGGCCTACAGAAGCGTCAAGGACGTGCCGGGCGACATCGATGTGGCGGTGTTCGCCATCCCGGCCAAGTTCGTCGCCCAGGCGTTGGGCGAGGTCGGCGAGAAGAAGATCCCCGGCGCCGTGCTGATTCCTTCGGGCTTCGCCGAGACCGGCAACGTCGAAGGGCAGGAGGAGATCGTCGCCATCGCGCGCAAGCACGACGTGCGGCTGATGGGGCCGAACATCTACGGTTTCTACTACACGCCGGCAAACCTGTGTGCCACCTTCTGCACGCCCTACGACGTGAAGGGCAAGGCGGCGCTGTCGTCGCAGTCCGGCGGTATCGGCATGGCGATCATCGGCTTCAGCCGCTCCGCCAAGATGGGCGTTTCGGCGATCGTCGGACTCGGCAACAAGTCGGACATCGACGAGGACGACCTGCTGTACTTCTTCGAACAGGACGACAACACCCAGGTCGTCGCCATGCACTGCGAGGATCTGAAGGACGGCCGTGCCTTCGCGGAGGCCGCCAAGCAGGTTTCGAAGAAGAAGCCGGTGGTCGTGCTGAAGGCCGGACGCACAGCCCTTGGCGCGCGGGCGGCCAGTTCCCACACCGGCGCGCTCGCCGGCAACGACAGGATTTACGAAGACGTGCTGCGGCAGTCGGGCGTGGTCCGGGCGCGCAGTCTGCAGGAGCTGCTGCAATTCGCCCGTGGAATCCCGGTGCTGCCGACGCCGAAGGGCGAGAACGTCGTGATCATCACCGGCGCCGGCGGATCGGGTGTGCTGTTGTCGGACGCCTGCGTGGACAATGGCTTGTCGCTGATGGCGATGCCATCGGACCTCGACGCCGCCTTCCGCAAATTCATCCCGCCTTTCGGCGCCGCCGGCAACCCGGTGGACATCACGGGTGGTGAACCGCCATCGACCTACCAGAACACCATTCGGCTGGGCCTGGAGGATGACCGCATCCACGCGTTGATCCTGGGCTACTGGCACACGATCATCACGCCGCCAATGGTGTTTGCCAAGCTCGTCATCGAGGTGAAGGAGGAGATGAAGGCGAAGGGCATCGAGAAGCCCATCGTTGCTTCGCTGGCCGGCGACGTCCAGGTGGAGGAGGCCGCGAGCCACCTGTATGACCATGGCATCGTGGCCTACCCCTACACGACCGAGACGCCGGTCGCGGTGCTGGGCGCCAAGTACAAGTGGGCTCGCGCGGCCGGGCTGGTTTAGGGCGCTGTTAGCGCTTGATCCAATCGAGGGCGGCGGCGAGGCAAAGGACGCCCGTGAAGGAGTTGGCAGTTTTCTCGTAGCGGGTGGCAATTGCCCGCCACTCCTTGATCCTTGCCCAAAAGCGCTCGACGAGGTTGCGGTTGTTGTAGATCCATGCCGGACAGACGACCGGCGCATCGGTCTTTTTGTGCGGGATCGCCGGTCGTGCGCCGAGCTCTCAGACCCGCTGACGGAAGGCGTCCGAAGCGTAGCCACGGTCCCCCACCACACAGCCGGGAACCTCCGGCAGGATCGCCAGCAGAACGGGGGCGAGCGGCAGTTCGTGGGCTTGGCCGGGCGCCAGGGCGAAGCCGAGCGCCCGCCCACCGCCATCCACGATCACGCAGGCTTTTGTGCCATAGCCGCCACGAGAGCGCCCAAGCGCTTCACGCACGTCCCGCTGTGCTCCAGATCCCCTTTTTCGACGCGCCCACCGCCTTCGCGTGCGCTCGGATATTCGTGCCGTCCAGGAAGGTCATGCCGAGCGCGACGCCGCGCTGCTGGGCCAGATCGAGCAAGCGCTCCCACACGCCCAGCCGCGCCCAGCGGATGAAGGTCTTCGCCGCCATCCACCACGGCCCCAACTCCGACGGGATTGTGCGCCACTTGGCTCCGTTCGTATGCCGCCAGAGGATTGCCGTAACGGTGCGGCGCAGATGCTGGGGTGGTGTCTTGCCGCGCGGGCGGCAGGCTTCGATCAGCGGATGCAGAAGCGCCCATTCCGCGTCCGTCAGGACCTCGTTTCCGTACACAACTGCCATCCCGAACAGATGGGTACAGACATCAAGCGCTGACAGCGCCCTACTCCGGGAGGCGGTCGCCAATGACCAAATCGATGACGTCGCCAGCCTCGACCACGTCTTGGGCAACCGATGCAACACCCTTACCGATGACCCAGACACCATCCACGGCCGCACCCTGTTCCACTGGTGGCCGGCGTTCGCCTGATAACTTCGGAAAATCCCGTCAGAAGAAGCATTCTCATGCCGTCGGTATCATACTGCCGAGCTTAAGGGGTCACTACACGAAAGTGCGCAAATTGTCCGGGTTGGGGGAACGCGTCATGAACGTGAGCTCCGCCGCGCTCCAGCGCTCCTTTCTGCGCCTTTCGAAGACGCAACCAATCCCGCCAGCTTCTGTTCTCCCGGCACGACGCCATCAGAATGGCTCACAGACACGGTCTGGAGCAACGCAAGGTCCCGCCGACGGATGGTTGGTGGAATCGGCAGTGGCATGGCTGCAACAATGGTCGAACCGGCCTTTGCGCAGCAGAATCAGCAGCACACTCCCAGCTAACGCAGCGAGCCAACGATGCAGGATCCGCGCTCCAAATACCCGAAGCCCCCCTTCCGAGCCCAGACCCAGCCATGGCCCGGCCTGGCGCGGGACATGGACCCAAAGCCGGACCATGGCGAGACCAGCTACCGCGGCTCGGGCCGGCTCGCCGGACGCAAGGCGTTGATCACGGGCGGCGATTCCGGCATCGGCCGGGCGGCGGCGATCGCCTACGCGCGCGAAGGGGCGGATGTCGCGATCAACTATTTCCCCTCAGAGGAGCCGGATGCCCGCGAGGTCATCCAACTGATCACGGAAGCCGGCCGGAAGGGCATCGCCATCCCCGGCGACCTGCGCGACGAAGCCTTCTGCCAGCGGTTGGTGGCCGAAGCAGTGCAGGGGCTCGGCGGGCTCGACATCGTCGTCTGCAACGCCGCGCGGCAACAGGCCAAGCCTTCGATCCTCGACATCACGACCGAGGACTTCGATGCGACGATGAAGACCAACATTTACGCGCCCTTCTGGATCATCAAGGCCGCCCTGCCCCATCTCCAGACGGGATCCTGCATCATCGGCACGACCTCCGAACAGGCGTATGATCCGTCCCCGGATCTCTACGACTACGCCCAGACCAAGGCGGCGACCATGAACTACGTCAAGTCGCTGGCCAAGCAGCTCGGCCCGAAGGGGATCCGGGTCAACGGCGTGGCGCCGGGGCCGGTTTGGACCCCGCTGCAGATCAGCGGCGGCGCTTCGGAACCGAAATACGAGAAATTCGGCAGTACCACCGTCTTCGGCAGGCCCGGGCAGCCGGTCGAGCTTGCCTCCATCTACGTCCAACTCGCCGATGCCGACGCGAGCTTCGCCACTGGAAACGTGTACGGTTCGAGCGGCGGCCAGGGTCAGCCCTGATACGCCGTCTCGCAAACCGGCTCCGCAGCCGCCTCCTTGCCGGTCTTGCCGTTGGTCTCCGGCGGGAGTGCGGCACGGCGACAGGCTCACGAACGGACAGGCCCGCCAGAGGTGCGGTGCGCGGTGTGCTCAGGCGCGGGGCGACAGCGCCGCCGCCCAACGGACCGGTGTCAGCCCGTAGGTTCGCTTGAACAGCCGCGACATATGGCTCTGGTCGGCGCATCCGGCCTCCACCGCTGCTTCGGCAAATGGCATGCCGTCCCGGATCATCCGGCGCACCCAATCCAGCCGCCGCATGGTTCGGAACGCGCTGGGGCTGGTGCCGAACGCCGCTCGGAATTGGCGCGCCAACGTCCACCGGTCCAGGCACGACACGCGCTCCAGTGACTCGGCGCTGTGCGGTGTTGAGGGGGCGGCGGCGATCAGGTCGCGCACGCGCAGCAGAGACGGCAATCGGAGGGTTCCGGCAGGTTTCGCGCCAGCTTGATCGTCGTGCTGGCGCTGCCGTAGAGGATCACCTCCCTTCAGGAGGTGCCGTATGCACTGCCCGCACTGCTCTTCGACCGCGACCATCGAGCATTCAGACCGCACGGTCCACGGGTACCGGCGCTTCCGCTGCCGCGGGTGCGGACGCCAGTTCAACGAGCGCACGGGCTCGCTGCTGAACCGGCTGCAGGTCCCCACCGATGTGGCCATTCTTGTTGTGCTGTGGTGCCTCCGGATGAAGCTCAGCCTGCGCGACTTGGCAGAAGTCCTGCTGCCGCGCGGACTGGTCTTCTCGCACGAGGCGGTGCGCGACTGGGAAGCCAAGCTGGCGCAGCGCGCTCACCGAGGCCTTGCGCAAAGGGCGCAAGGGCAAAATCAGTCGGAGCTGGTACGTGGATGAGACATACCTGAAGATCGCCGGGCAGTGGCAAATACCTGTATCGGCAAAAACGCCGGCAATCTAAAGGCGCCTGATTGCGTTTCGTTTGAGGTCGTGTGGAGATTTGATGGAGGATAAAAAATTGTTGCGAGCCGCCGTGATGCCCATGGCGCCTGCGCCCGAACCCAACCAATGGCTGCATGATCCAGGCCTCAACAATCCATGAGGCCGGTTAGAGAACGGAGCGGACCATTTCGGCATAGACGCCGCCGAGTGCAAGCAACTCATCATGTCTGCCTTGCTCGACGAGTTGCCCATGATCCATCACAAAGATCCGGTTGGCATGCCGGACTGTGGAGAGACGGTGGGCGATGGTGATCGTGGTGCACTCCCTGCCCATCGTTTCAAGCGCCTGCGACATCGCCCGCTCTGTGACGGGGTCGAGCGCGCTGGTCGCTTCATCCATCAGCAACACACGGGGACGCCGGAGGATTGTACGCGCCAGTGCGATGCGCTGCTTCTCGCCACCGGAAAAACGATAGCCGCGTTCCCCAACCAGCGTGTCGTAGCCGTTGGGAAGCGCCGAGATCATATCGTGGACCTGAGCGACTTTGGCGGCTGCAATCAGATCCTCATCCGAGGCATCCGGTCTGGCGAAACGCAAATTGTCGGCGATGCTCGCGTTGAGCAGGTACGGTTCCTGGGTGACCACCCCGAGCATGTCCGTCATCGACTGGAAACTCAGATCGCGAACGTCGACGCCGTCGTAACAGATCGAGCCCGCATCCACATCGTAGAGCCGGGCAAGAAGGTAGCCGAGCGTCGTCTTCCCCGATCCGGTCGCGCCCACGATCGCCACATGAGATCCGGCAGGAATGTCGATCGAGACATCGTCGATTGTCGGCCGCTGAGACCCGTCGTAGGCGAAGCTAACCTTATGGAGGCGGATCGCGCCACGGATGCTCTTACGATCAAGAACGGTTGGATCGGGCCGTTCACGGATCTCGACCGGCCGGTCGAGATAATCGAAGATGCGCGCAAACAAGGCACGCGTCGTTCTGATCTCAACGCCGGACCTCAGAACCTCCTCCAACGGCCAGAGCAATTGCTCCTGCAAGGCGACCATGGCGACCATCGTGCCGATGGTCACTACCGCTGTCCCCTGGCTCATCAGAATGCCGCCGAGCAGCAAGGTCGACGCCGGCAAAGCCTGCAGCACCAAGTCGATCACCGCCCATTGCCACTGCCCAGCGGTGTGGGATCGCACCTCAAGCACCGCCACACCCTCGGAGGTGCGGACGAACCGCCGTGTCAGATGGTCGGTGCGACCCATCGTACGTGCGAGGATGATGCCGGAGATCGACAGGGATTCCTGCACCATCGACGACATATCGGCGATCCGAAGCTGCTGCTCGCAGGTGATCTCCTCCCGCACCTTCCCGACACGATGGCTGATCCAGATCGCGGCCGGCAGAACCAGAAATGAGAACAGCGCCAGTCGCCATTCCAGCGCCAGCATAGCGATCATCGTCATCACCACCGTGCTGACGTTGCGCGTCAACTCGCTTGCGGTGTGGGTGACGAGCGCCTGCAGACCGCCGATGTCGCTGGCGATGCGGGACTGCACCTCGCCCGTCCGCGTCGTCATGAAGAACCCGAGGGACAGGGATTGCAGATGCGCGTAAACGCGCACCCGCAAGTCATGCATGATCGCCTGCCCGACCCTTGACGTGATCGCCACCTGAAGGACACCGATCGCCTCCTCCGCCAACAGCATGGGCCCTCCGGTAAAGGGCCCAGACTACGACGGTGGGTCAGATTTCACCTGATGACCCGGATCAGCTTTCCACTGATGGCGACAGCACCACACTTGGTCGGGGCGGTCGATGGTCAGGTCGCGCAGCAGGTATGGCCAGATCTTGTGTTCCGGATGCCGCACCGTTGTCTTCGGACGCTGGTAGACGGCCCGCAGGCCCATCCGTGCCATTAGGCGGCGAACCCGCTTGCGGTTGACCTCATGACCGTGTCGGCGCAGGTGCCGGGTCATCTGCCGACTGCCGTACCAGGGCGTGTCCAGGAACTGCTCGTCGATCAGCCGCATCAACTCAGGTTCGCAGCCGGTTCGCCCTTGGCCGGCCCGTAGTAGCTGGAGCGGCTGATGGGAACCAGCTCGCATTGCCGCACGATCGTCAGGCGTGAATGCTCCGGCTCGATCAGCTCTCACCTCCGGCCGATGCTCATCGACCGGAGGCCTTGCGCAAAAAATCCCGCTCCACGACCATCTGGCCGATCATGGCGTGCAGCTTCTCCACCTCGCCTTGATGACTGGTCTCGGCCGCCTCCGCCTTGCCGGAGAACAAACACCCCGGCCATGCCCTCGATCGCCTGCTTCTTCCAAGCGTTGATCAGCGTCTGATGGACGCCGTGCTTGGCGACCAACTGCGACACCGTAAGCTCGCCCCGGATCGCCTCCAGCGCCACCTTTGCCTTGAGCTCCGCCGAATACCGCTTCCGTTTCCCCGTCATCGGGTCCGTCCTTCATTATGGGCGAACCAAGCTTATCCGACTGTCCGGGAAACGGGGACCAGCTCAGCGGATGCCTCGTCGGACAGGCCATGGCTGGCTTTGACGCTTGCCACCCGAAGAACATTCGTGGCGCCCGGCGTGCCAAAAGGCACACCGGCGGTGATGACCAGACGCTGGCCTGGACCGGCCAGTTCTTCGTGCACCGCAGTCCAACAGGCCCGGCGAACCATTTCCGAAAAATCGCCCACGTCAGCGGTGTGCACCGCATGGACCCCCCAGGCCAGCGACAGGCGGCGTGCGGTGGAGAGGGCCGGCGTCAGGCCCAGCACCGGAACGCCCGGCCGCTGGCGGGCGGCGCGCAACGCCGTCGACCCCGACGTGGTGTAGGCCGCGATCGCCACAGCCCCAACCGTGGCGGCAACTTGCCGCGCGGCGGTCGTGATAGCGTCGGCGGTCGTCGCCTCGGGTTCGGGCCGGGCGGCGCCGGTGATCCGGCGGTGCAGCGGGTCCTGTTCCACACGGCGGACGATGCGGTCCATCATCGTCACGGCCTCCACCGGATAAGCGCCGGAAGCGGATTCCGCTGAGAGCATCACGGCGTCGGCGCCGTCATAGACGGCGGTTGCCACATCGGAGGCTTCCGCCCGCGTCGGCGCCGGCGCGGCCGTCATGGATTCCAGCATCTGCGTCGCAACGATCACCGGACGGCCGAGCGTTCGGCATTGGGCGACGATGCGCTTCTGGGCGCTGGGAACGTCCTCCGGTGGCATCTCCACGCCCAGATCGCCGCGCGCCACCATCACGGCATCCGACATCTCGATGATCGCGCCCAGCGCCGCCATCGCCGCCGGCTTTTCGATCTTGGCGACGATCCCGGCCCGCCCGGCAATCAGGTCCCGCGCCTCGGCCACATCCTCTGGGCGCTGCACGAAAGACAGGGCAATCCAGTCGACGCCCAGGCGAAGGCCGAATTCCAGATCGCCTCTGTCCTTATCGGACAGGGCCGACAACGGCAGGATGACGCCGGGCAGGTTCACCCCCTTCCGGTCCGACAGGACGCCGGAGGTGACCGCGACCGTCTCGGCAAAATCGCCACCACACCGCTCGACCTGCAACCGCATCTTGCCGTCGTCCAGAAGGATGTCAACGCCGGGCACCAGCACGTCGTAGACTTCCCTGTGCGGAAGCGTCACGCGCGAGGCATCGCCGGGTACATTGGCGGTGTCGAGCCGGAAACGCTGCCCCGCCTCCAGCTGCACCCGCTCTTTGGCGAAACGGCCAATGCGCAGCTTCGGCCCCTGAAGGTCGAGAAGGATGCCGATCGGGCGCTTCACCTCCCGTTCCAGGGCACGGATGATGGTGTGGCGGAGCGCATGATCGTCATGGCTGCCATGGCTAAAATTGAGCCGAAAGACATCGACACCCGCATCATGGATCGCACGAATGGTCTCGGGTGTCGAACTCGCGGGGCCGAGGGTGGCCACGATCTTGGTGCTTCGCTGACGGCGCATCGCTCACCCCTTCCCTTTGGACGGCGGCGCACGGCCGTCGATCAGAATGGCTCGGAAATCATTCACGTTGGTCAGCGTCGGACCCGTCACGACAAGGTCGCCAAGCGCCTGAAAGAATCCATACCCGTCGTTGTCCGCCAGACGCGCCTTGGCATCGATGCCCAGCGCGGCCGCGCGCTTCAGAGTGTCGGGGGCGAGCAGTGCGCCCGCATTGTCCTCCGTGCCGTCGATACCGTCAGTGTCGGCGGCCAGCGCGTGCGCACCCGGCATGCCGTCGAGCGCAACGGCGAGCGCAAGCAGGAATTCGGCATTGCGTCCGCCACGGCCTCGGCCCCGCACGGTCACGGTGGTCTCGCCACCGGACAGCAGCACACAGGGCCCTGACGCTGGCTGACCGTGCTCGACCACTTGGCGGGCGATTCCGGCATGGACCAGCGCGGTCTGGCTCGCCTCGCCTTCGATGGCGTTGCCCAGGATCAGCGACTTATAGCCGGCGCCCCAAGCCACCCCAGAGGCACGCTCCAGCGCCATCTGTGGCGTGGCAATCATGATGGTTCTCACATCCCCGCGCATCTCGCTCGACGCTTCGCCGCCGACGCGGACCGCCGACAGGTGTCGAACCACCGCCGGTGGCGGTTCGATGGCGTATTTCCGCAGGATCGCCAGCGCGTCGGTGGCGGTGGTCCAATCGGGCACCGTGGGGCCGGAAGCGATCACCGCGGGATCGTCCCCCGGCACGTCGGAAATCACCAGGGCTACGACCTGCGCACGCGTGGCGGCAGCCAAGCGGCCGCCCTTGATGGCCGACAACTGTTTGCGTACGCAGTTCATCTCCCCGATCGATGCGCCGGACCGCAGCAGCGCCTTACCCACGGCCTGCTTGTCGGCGATGGAAATTCCCGGCGCCGGAAGGGCAAGCAGGGCGGAGCCCCCGCCGGAGATCAGGCAAAGCAGGAGATCGTCAGGCCCCAACTCACCGGCAAGCGCCAGGATGCGGCGGGCTGCCGCCTCGCCGGCCGCATCGGGCACGGGATGGCCAGCCTCAACCGTCTCGATGACACGGGTCGGCACTCCGTGGCCATAGCGGGTGATTACCAAGCCGGACAAGGGGCCTGACCAATGGCCTTCCACCGCCCGCGCCATCGCGGCGGCCGCCTTTCCCGCACCGACCACGACGGTGCGCCCCCTGGGCGGATCGGGCAGATGTGGCGGAACGCATTGATCGGGCGATGCCGCCGCGACCGCGGCCCGGAACATCGCCTGCAAAAGCTCTTTTGGCTGCATTCTCAAGTGACCGTTCATTGGGAATGTTGGCTAGGGGAATGTTGGCCGGCGCCTTATCGGCCCTCCGCACACGGGCGACGCCGCCGGGTTCCCGAGGGTTTGCCGCCCCCATGCAGACCACCGTGATTAGAAAGCCGCGCGGTGGTTCTGGCCGACCTCGTGGCCGGCGAGCAGTTCCAGGGCGCGGACAATGCCGGAATGGTCCCAGGCCTTGCCGCCGTTGGCGGCGCAGGCGTTGAACAACTCCTGGCACGTCGCCGTGTTCGGCAGCGATAGGCCGAGCGCGCGGGCGCCGCTCAGTGCGAGGTTCAGGTCCTTCTGGTGCAGTTCGATGCGAAAACCCGGATCGAAGGTGCGCTTCACCATGCGCTCGCCGTGCACCTCCAGCACGCGGGAGGAGGCGAAGCCGCCCATCAGTGCCTGCTGCACCTTTGCCGGGTCGGCGCCGGCCTTGGAGGCGAACAGCAGGGCCTCGGCCACCGCCTCGATGGACAGCGCGACGATGATCTGGTTGGCGACCTTGGTGGTCTGGCCGTCGCCGTTGCCGCCGACCAGCGTGATGTTCTTGCCCATCTTCTCGAACAGCGGCTTCACCGTCTCGAAGGCCTTGTCCGGCCCGCCGACCATGATGGTCAGCGAGGCGGCCTTTGCGCCAACCTCGCCGCCCGACACCGGCGCGTCGAGATAGTCGCAGCCCAGGTCGTTGATCCGCTTGGCGAAGGACTTGGTCTCGATCGGGGAGATGGACGACATGTCCACCACGATCTTGCCCGGCATCAGCCCTGCCGCGACGCCGTTGGCGCCGAACAGGGCGGCTTCGACGTGCGGGGTGTCGGGGACCATCGTGAAGACGATGTCAGCCTTCTCCGCGACCTCGCGGCTGGAGCCGCAGGCGGTCGCGCCCTTGCCGGTCAGGTCTTCCGGAACCGGATTGATGTCGTAGACGTGCAGGGTGTGGCCGGCGTCGAGCAGGTGCCCAACCATCGGGGCGCCCATGATACCGAGACCAATGAATCCGACTTTCATGTTGTTTTCCTCCTGTCGAATTGTCCGCTGTTTATTGACCCGTCCGGTCCGGCGCGGGGCGCCAGGACAGGCCGGCGCTGGTGCCGGCGGTCGGCTTGTATTCGCAGCCGATCCATCCCTCGTAGCCGAGGCGATCGATTGCATCGAAGACGAAGGGATAATTGATCTCTCCGGTGCCCGGCTCGTTGCGGCCGGGGTTGTCGGCAATCTGCACATGCGCGATCTTCGGCAGCAGGCGCTGGATCGTCGGGACGAGGTCACCTTCCATGATCTGCATATGGTAGACATCGTACTGCAAGTAGAGGTTGTCGGACCCGGCAGCGTCCATCACGCGCTCCGCCTGGGCGGTGGTGCGAAGATGGAAGCCTGGGATGTCGCGGGTGTTGACCGGCTCGATGAGCAGGCGGAGTCCTGCCGCCTTCAGGGCACGGGCCGCGAAGGAAAGATTGTCCAGCAGTGTGCGCTCGACGACATCAGCGGGGATGTCCGCAGGAGTCTTGCCGACGAGGCAGTTGACCTGGGCACAGCCGAGTGCGGTCGCATAGTCGATCGCCCGTCCGACGCCATCCTGAAATTCACCGACGCGGTCCGGCAGCACGGCGATGCCGCGCTCACCGGCCTCCCAATCGCCGGCCGGCAGGTTGTGGAGGACTTGCGTCAGTCCGTATCGGCGCAGGCGCTCGGCCAGTTCCTCCGTGGGGTAGGCGTAAGGGAACAGGTACTCCACGCCGCTGAAGCCATCCCGTGCGGCGGCAGCAAATCGGTCGAGAAACGCATGTTCGCCATAGAGCATCGTCAGATTGGCGGCAAATCTGGGCATGATTCGTCTTCTCGCGGACAAGTGGCGGACATTCGACTTCCAGCCGGTTAGACCAGAACGGTCGCGGTTTCTTCCGTAGGGAGATCGAGGGTTTCCTCGAACTCGGTGATGGTGTTGATCTCCGTGCCCATGGCGATGTTGGTCACGCGCTCCAGGATGATCTCGACGACCACCGGGACCTGGAACTCGCCCATCCATTTCTGCGCCTGAGTGAAAGCCTCCTGGATGCGGTCCGGGTCAGTGACGCGGATGGCCTTGCAGCCCAGCCCTTCGGCCACCGCGACGTGGTCCACGCCGTAGACGCCGATTTCCGGGGCGTTGATGTTCTCGAAGGAGAGTTGGACTTGGAAGTCCATCTGGAAGGCGCGCTGCGCCTGCCGGATCAGCCCGAGATAGCTGTTGTTCACCAGGACGTGGATGTAGGGCAGCTTGAACTGCGCGCCCACCGCCAGCTCCTCGATCAGGAACTGGAAGTCGTAGTCGCCGGACAGCGCGACAATCTTGCGCTTCGGATCGGCCACGCAGACGCCCAGCGCTGTCGGCAGCGTCCAGCCCAGCGGGCCGGCCTGGCCGCAGTTGATCCAGTGCCGCGGCTTGTAGACGTGCAGGAACTGCGCGCCGGCGATCTGCGACAGGCCGATGGTCGAGACGTAGCAGACGTCCTGCCCGAAGGCGGTGTTCATCTCCTGGTAGACGCGCTGCGGCTTGATCGGCACGTTGTCGAAGTCCGACTTGCGCAGCATGGAGCGCTTGCGGGCTTGGCAGGTGGCCACCCACTCCGACCGGTCCTTCAGCTTGCCGGCCGCCTTCCACTCCTTGGCGACCTCGACGAACAGGGCCAGCGCCGCGCCGGCGTCGGACACGATGCCGAGGTCGGGCGCGAAGACACGGCCGATCTGGGTCGGCTCGATGTCCACATGCACGAACTTGCGGCCCTTGGTATAGACGTCGACGGAGCCGGTGTGGCGGTTGGCCCAGCGGTTGCCGATGCCCAGCACGAAGTCCGACGCCAGCATGGCGGCGTTGCCGTAGCGGTGGGCGGTCTGCAGGCCGACCATGCCGGCCATCAGCGGGTGGTCGTCGGGGATGGTGCCCCAGCCCATCAGGGTCGGGATCACCGGCACGCCGATGGTCTCGGCGAACTCCACCAGCGCCGGGCTTGCGTCGGCGTTGATGATGCCGCCGCCGGCCACCAGCAGCGGCCGCTTCGCCTCGTTCAACATCGCCAGCGCCTTTTCCACCTGCGAACGGGTCGCCGCCGGCTTGTAGACGGGCAGGGGCTGGTAGGTGTCGGGGTCGAACTCGATCTCGGCCATCTGGACGTCGATCGGCAGATCGATCAGCACCGGGCCGGGGCGGCCGGAGCGCATGAGGTGGAACGCCTGCTGGAAGGCGTAGGGGACCTGCCCCGGCTCCAGCACGGTGACCGCCCACTTGGCGACCGGCTTGGCGATGGACGAGATGTCCACGGCCTGGAAGTCCTCCTTGTGCAGGCGGGCGCGTGGCGCCTGGCCGGTGATGCACAGGATCGGAATGGAGTCGGCGGAGGCCGAGTAGAGACCGGTGATCATGTCGGTGCCGGCGGGGCCGGAGGTGCCGACGCACACGCCGATGTTGCCCGCGGTGGCCCGGGTGTAGCCCTCGGCCATGTGGGAAGCGCCCTCGACATGGCGGGCCAGCACATGGCCGATGCGGCCGTTGCGTTGCAGCGCCGCGTAGAACGGATTGATGGCCGCTCCGGGGACGCCAAAGCAGACGGACACGCCTTCCTTTTCCAGGACATGCACCGCCGCTTCAATCGCCATCATTCTCGTCATGTTGAAAACTCGTCCATGGGGTTGATTTTCCACATTGAAGATCTTGAGATCTTTCCAGGTCGATCTGGGTATTTGGGATCTTTAACGTGGAGCTGATGCAATACGCCGCCGGCCATCGCGCCAAACTGTGACAGGTCCGCCTTGTGGCCGCGCGCGGGAGAGCGCCAGGTTCGTACGCTCTCCCGCCAACCCTGTTGCCTTTTCCAACTCCGGCCGGGAGCGGCCGGGGCCGGCTGTCAGGTAGACTGCTGCCGGGAACCAGCGAGGGCCGGCTCGGTCGTCACGTCATCCGTTTGGGTCGCGATCTCTTCCAGCGACCTGCCGCGGGTTTCGATGCCGAATTTGTAGACGACCAGGGCGGCCATCACGAAGCAGGCAGCGCCCAACCCGAACACTCCAGTCTGGCCGGCGACGGGCAGGATGATGCCGACGGTGGTTGGGCCGATGAGGGAACCCAGACGGCCGGCCGTGGAGGACAAGCCGCAACCGGACGCACGCGCTCCCGTTGGGAAGAGTTCCGGCGTGTAAGTGTAGAGGACGGCCCACATACCGAACAGAAAGAACTGCATCAAGAAGCCGGATGCGAAGAGAGCCGGAACGCTCAAGCTGGCCATGGCGACGTAGCCATACGCCATGACGGCGAGGGCTCCGCCGATCAGCGTGATGATGCAGGTCGGCTTGCGCCCCAGCGCTCAACGGCCCAGGCCGCCCACAGGAAACCGGGGATACCGCCGGTGGAGATGTAGACCGTGTAGAGAACCGACTTCGTCACGTCGAGGCCGGTTTGCTGAAGAAGGGCGCCGAGCCAGGTGCTGAGCCCGTAGAAGCCGAGAAGCGCAAAGAACCACAATGCGCATGCCGTCAGGATGCGGGGGCGGTAGACGCCGGTCCACAGGTCACGCAGGCCAATCGATGCCGGTTCACTCCCCACTGTTCTGGCGAGCACCGGAGGCAGTTGGGTGAGCTTCAGCCTCTTCTTCACGTTCTCTTCGATGCGATCCACGATGGCCGACGCTTCGTCGGCCCGTCCCTGCGATTCCAGCCAGCGGGGGGACTCCGGCACGAAACGCCGGACGACGAATAGGAAGAGCGCCGGAACCGCGCCGATTTCGAACATCGTGCGCCAGCCATAGCTCGGCAACACCATGTAGGAAAGCAATCCGGCGCAAATGAACGCGATGGGCCAGTTTTCCATCCATGAGCGCCAAATACTTGCCGCGCTTCTTCGTCGGAATGAATTCGGAGAGCAACGTCTGTGCCAGCGGCAATTCCATCCCCATGCCGATCCCAAGGATGAATCGGTACACCCCAAGCATCAGAGGATCCGTCGCCGTGGAGCACAGATAGCTGCCCACACCCCACACGATCATGCTGATTTGAAAGAGCGGTTTCCGCCCGAACCGGTCCGCGAACAGTCCCGAGCACACCGCGCCGATCGCCATTCCGACAAAGCTGGCGCTTCCCAACATGCCGGCTTCGGCTGTCGTCAGTCCGAATTCCGTTTTTATCGATCCCAAAAGGTACGTCATCATGGCCAGATCGAGATTATCGAAGAAGAACGCCAAGCCAATGATCAGAAGAAGGAACCGGTGATAACCACAAAGCGGCAGCCTTTCCAGCCGATCGCTCGCGTGGATTTTCATTGTGGCCTCCCATAATTGTTCGCACAGGAGACTATCCGCCTTCTGTCGATCCTGCCCGCGAGCAGGCGCCAACCTCTGTCGCAAGAGTGCCAAAATGGCCGCCCCAGCTGACGCGGACCCCGTGGCTGTCGAGGGCCTTCGCCGCGATTGGCGGGAGAACGCGCAAACATGGCGCCCTTGCGCGCGCGGCGGCACGGCGAGACTGCCATAGTCCCGCGTCTCCGACATCCCTTCCTCATTGTTGCAAGGTGGGTTTCACATGGTTTTGAACCGCGATTTTCTTCAGAACGTGCCGGATCTCCAAATGCCTGCGGCGGCCTTCAAACCTTATGTCGTGCATGGCGGGATCGTTCATGTGTCCGGCCAATTGCCGGTCAGGGACGGCAAGCCCGTCTGGGTGGGCCGCGTACCGGGCGCCGTCTCCGTCGATCAGGCTCGGGAAGCCGCTGAACTGTGCGCCTCAACGTCCTGGCTTGGTTGAAGCACGCCTGCCAGGGCGATTTCGCCCGCGTCGAGCGCTGCGTCCGGCTGGGTGGTTTCGTCGCCGCTGACGAAGGCTTTGCCGACGCACCGGCCATCATCAACGCGGCCTCACAGGTCATGACCACGGCCTTCGGCGAGCGAGGGGAGCACGCCCGCATCGCCATCGGTATCATGAGCCTTCCCTTCGATGCCCCCGTCGAGGTTGAGGCCGTCTTCGCCATCCGCTGATCGGGACGAAGCAGAATGAACAACGCCACCTCCCTACCCGGCTATTTCGACAATGGCATGAGGCGTTCCGACCTTGCGTGGAACGACTGGGAAGCCATTTCGAGATTTCTCGCCGACCAAGTCGTCTGCCGCATCGCGATCCATGACGATCCTTTCCCTTATGTTCTGGCCCAGAGCTATCGGTTCATCGACGGGGTTTTCCTTCTTCACTGTTCCCGTTTCGGGCGAATGGCCGGGCTGATCCGCCGCAACCCGCACGTGACCATCGAAATCGATCATCTGGTCGCCCTGCTGAAGGCACCGAAAGGACAGAACACCAGCTTCGAATATTACAGCGTGCTCGCGCGATGCTGCGTCGATCTGTCGGAGGATCTTGAAGCCGTGCGGCGCCAGCAATATGAGGTTCTGGAGAAATACCGCCCGGAACGCGACTACGCGCCGATCGATGATTTCGCGCCGGCACAGATCATGACGTTCCGCTGCAACGTCATGCAGATGTCCGCGAAGAAGCGCATCCTCGCCGATGGCCAGTATTCGCCTCCCGGCCAACCGCAGGCTCCCTATCTGCGGTACCCGTTTCCACCGCCGGCAGCCCTGTCATCGCTGCCGCCGGGCGCCTTCGACCCCAACCGATTCAAGGCTTAACGTTCCGCTTGTGCCGAATGGGCGAGGAACGCCGCCGCTCCCCCCGTCGTGGCCCGAGACCACGGCCGGGGGGCTTTTCAGACACGGTTTGACATCATAACGGAGAATCCCATGGCCAACGTCGTGGTGGTCGGCGCCCAGTGGGGCGACGAGGGCAAGGGCAAGATCGTCGACTGGCTGTCCAACCGGGCCGATGTGGTGGTGCGCTTCCAGGGCGGCCACAACGCCGGCCACACGCTGGTGATCAACGGCGTGACGTTCAAGCTCAACCTGCTGCCCTCGGGCGTGGTTCGGCCGAACAAGCTATCGGTCATCGGCAACGGCGTCGTCTTCGACCCCTGGGCCTTCATCCGCGAAGTCACGGCGATCAAGAGCCAGGGCGTCGAGGTGTCGCCCGAGACGCTGTTGGTCGCGGAGAACGTGCCGCTGATCCTGCCCGTGCACAGCGCCCTGGACAAAGCGCGCGAGGAGGCCCGCGGCCCCGGCAAGATCGGCACCACCGGCCGCGGCATCGGCCCGGCCTATGAGGACAAGGTGGCCCGCCGCGCCATTCGTCTGTGCGACCTCTCCGACGAGGCGGTGCTGGAGGAGAAGGTCGACGCGCTGCTCGCCCACCACAACCTGCTGCTCCGCGGCCTGGGCGCCCAGGAGATGAAGCCGGCCGACCTGCTCGACCCGCTGCGCGAGATCACGCCGCAGGTGCTGCCGTACGCGTCGGTGGTCTGGAAGACGCTGGACGAGCTGCGCCGTGCCGGAAAGCGCATCCTGTTCGAAGGCGCGCAGGGCCAGATGCTCGACATCGACCATGGCACGTATCCGTACGTCACCTCCTCCAACACGGTGGCCGGCAACGCCGCCGCCGGCAGCGGCATGGGCCCGCGCGCCGTGGGGTACGTGCTGGGCATCTGCAAGGCCTACACGACGCGCGTCGGCTCCGGCCCGTTCCCGACCGAGTTGACTGATGACGTGGGCGAACTGCTCGGCCAGCGCGGCAGAGAGTTCGGGGTGAACACGGGGCGCAAGCGCCGCTGCGGCTGGTTCGACGCCGTCATGGTCCGCCAGGCCGTGAAGACCGGCGGCATCGACGGCATCGCGATGACGAAGCTGGACATTCTGGACGGCTTCGACGAGATCAAGGTGTGCGTCGGCTACCGCCTGGACGGGGCAGGAACTGGACTATTTCCCGGCCAACGCCGGCGCCCAGGCCCGCGTCGAGCCGATTTACGAGACCTTCGAGGGCTGGAAGGACAGCACCCGCGGCGCCCGCTCCTGGGCGGAGCTGCCGGCGCAGGCGGTCAAATATGTCCGCCGCGTGGAGGAACTGATCCAGGCCCCGGTCGCCCTGCTCTCCACCAGCCCGGAACGCGACGACACCGTCCTGATGAACGACCCGTTCGCCAGCTGACGGACGAACCCGCGCTCCGGGTGGGGAAAGCCCGGAGCGCGTGCTATCTCCCGGCCATTGGCCGGAGATGAGGAGGGGCGACCTCAGGCCGCGCCGTGCGAGCGGATCAGTCCGACGACCGCCTGGTACAGCGGCTCACGGCGATCGCCCAGCCGATCGCACATGTCGAAATGATGGCCGTCCGTCTGCTCGATCTCCTGGACGGTGAGGCCGGCTTCCCGCCATGCCTGGACATAGACGGCCTGCTGGCGATGGAATTCGCTGGATTCACCACCTCCGACGGAAATCAGCAGCGGCGCCGCCGCGGCCGGAACGCGGAGGATCGGGCTGAACTCCCGCGCGCTGTTCTGATCCAGACGAACCTTTTCGTTGAGATAGCACAGCCGGATCGGCTCCAAGTCGTAAAGGCCGCTCAGGGCGCAGCCGCCCTTCACAAGGTCGGATGGCGCGGACAGACTCCGCCAGTCGGTCGACATCATCATCGCCGTCAGATGCCCGCCGGCCGAGCTTCCGGTGACGTAAATCCGGCCGGGATCGCAGCGGTAGGTTTGAGCGTTCCGATAAAGCCAGAGCAAGGCGTTCTGCACGTCGGAGACGATGTTGGCCATACTCACCGACGGAGCCAGCCGGTAATTGACCGCAGCGAAATTGAAACCGTCTTCGATGTAGGACTTCGCGATGTAGCTGAAGTCCGACTTGTCGAGCGATTGCCAGTAGCCGCCGTGGATGAACACCACGATTGGAGCGTTTTCCCCAGCCGAACAGAACAGGTCGATGGATTGGGCCGCATCGGCGCCATATCGGAGATTCTCGTGGAGATTTGCAGATTGACGGAACTTCTCGCTATCATTCTTCCAACGATCGAAAATGTCGAGATGGTCAGGAATTCCGGCGCGAACATTGTATTCCAAGTCTAGCTGGTCTTGCGTGAAGCTGCGGTAGATGTTCATTGGGCTCTTCCCAAAGTTTGATGTTTAATCTATAACGATACAGTACATTCGTTGCGCGACATTCGCCCTCGCGCTCTCGCCAATTTATGCCTTAAACACGCCAACTCTTGCGGCAGGAGGGGTTATGTTCGGCAAAAGCGAAGACCGGAACGATTACCAGAACACCCCCCGTGCGGTTGCAGCCATGGCCAGGGATCTCCCCGATCAGTTTGTGATTCCCATGCACAGCCATCACCGTTCTCAACTGATCTTCGGCTGCAGCGGCGTCATCACCGTGACGACCGTGGCGGGATCCTGGGTAGTTCCTTCACTCCGGGCCGTCTGGGTGCCCGGCGGCGTCGAACACGAGATGAAGACGTCCGGGCGCGTTGAGATGCGAACGGTCTATGTTGATCCCAGCGCGTGCGGGAATTTGCCGAAAGGCTGCTGCGTCGTGGCAGTCAGCCCGCTCTTGCGGGAATTGATCGTTGCAGCCGTCAGGTTCGACAACGACTATCCGGACGGTGGACGGGAGGACAGGATCATGAGTCTGATTCTGGACGAGATCCGTCCGGCGCCGGTCCTGCCGCTTGATCTGCCCCTGCCCGGCGATCGGAGGCTGTTGAGGATTTGCCAAGCCATTCTGGAGGAGCCCAGTTGCACCACCACCTTGTCGGAATTCGGCAAACAGACGGGCGCCAGCCAACGCACGCTGGAGCGGATGTTCCCTCTGGAAACGGGCATGACATTCTCGAAATGGCGCCAGCAGGCGAGATTGCTGTGTGGCATCCGCATGCTGGCTGAAGGTATGGCGATCTCGACAGTGGCCATCGACTTGGGCTATGAGAGTCCCAGTGCCTTCAGTGCCATGTTCCGGCGGGCGCTTGGCATCGCGCCTTCCGAATATTTCCAGATGATCGACGCCAGAAAAATAGAAGCACTTTAGAGCATGTTTGTAGACGTCACGCAGTAACTGCGGGGCGCGTCAGGCGCGTCAGGCGCCGTGCGAGGATTGAGGCAAAGGCGATTTCGACGAAAGCGACTTTGGCGCACAAATCAACGTCAAGGCGGAGTCGGCCGGCTGGCGGCGGTGATCAGGCGACCTTGCGGGTGGTCGGCATGCCCAAGCGGGTCATGATGTTCATGACCTTGCAGCCGACAGTGGCCTCGACCTTCTGGGCAGGCAGAGTCCGAGCACGGAGGTTGCGCCCGATCAGTTGCTTGTAGCGCATCATGGCCACCTCGCCCAAGGAGCGGCGGCCATAGTGGACCGCCCGCTGCCAGCCCAACGTAAGCGTTGTCTGTGGGCTGCCTTGCGGGAGCAGTGGGCCGCGTGCTGAAAGCTGGGCGTCGGCGACGCCGGAGGGTGTGGCCGGCTTGGCATCGTGGCAAGCAGCGTGGTTTGCACTGTGGCAGTCCAGCGTATCGAGGTCATCACTGGCGCCGGCGGGCGGCGGACCTATTCGCCCGAGGAGAAGATCCGCTTGGTGGGCGAAGCCCACGCTGGACGTGGCGCCGTCGCCGCGGTGGCACGCCGCCACGGGGCACCGTCAACTTGGCGGCCGACGGGTTGCCAGCGGCGGGCGAAGCGGGTTATGGAGCGTCATGGCAACGCGCTCCGATCCGATGTACGCCGGCTACCGGCAACCCGTCGGCCGCCAAGTTGACGGTGCCTAACTGAAGCCAAGGCAAACCTGCCCTCGCGATTTCGCTGAGGGAGGGGCGTGAGGCGCAACAAAACGGAAGCGGAAGCCTCAGTTGTAAGCGTCCGCCGAGCTACGCGGCGTCAGCGTTTCCGGTGACGTCGGCGGCCTTGGTCCAGTTCCAGGGCAGCAGTTCGTCGATGCGGCTGATCTTGTGATCGGCGATGCGGGCGATCACGTCGCGCAGGTATGCCTCGGGGTCGAGCCCGTTGAGCTTGGCCGTTTCGATGAGCGTGTACATCGCCGCGGCCCGTTCACCCCCGACGTCGGCTCCGGCGAACAGCCAGTTCTTCCGCCCCAGCACGGCAGCGCGCAGCGCCCGTTCGGCGGCGTTGTTGTCGATCTCCAGGCGGCCATCGTCCAGGTAACGGGTCAGCGCCGTCCAGCGGTTGAGCATGTAGCGCACCGCCTTGGCGGTGTCCGACTTGCCGTCGAGCCGGCCCAGCGTCTCCTCCAGCCACGCCTTCAACGCGGCCATTTTCGGGGCGGCCTCGGCCTGGCGCACGCGCCGGCGCTCATCGGCATCCTGGCCGGCGATCCTGGCCTCCACCGCATACAGCTCGCCGATCCGCCGCAAAGCCTCCGCCGCGATCGGCGCCTTGCCTTTGGCCGAAACCGCCACGTCGTGGAACTTGCGACGGCCATGGGCCATGCAGCCAATTTCGATGATCCGGGCCTGTCCGTCGGGACCCGGTTCGTACAGGCCGTTGAACCCGGCATAGCCGTCGGCTTGCAGCGCCCCTTGGAAATCCTTCAGGTGGCCGCGCGGATGCTCGCCGCTGCGCCCGGGGCTGTAGCGGTACAGCGCCGCCGGAGGCGACGGGCCGTTCCAGGGGCGATCATCGCGCAGGTAGACCCACAGGTAGCCGGTCTTGGTCCGCCCGGCCCCCGGGCTCAGCACCGGGACCGGGGGTGTCGTCGGCGTGCAGCTTGGCGGAACCGATGACGCTGGTCTCGATGGCCTGGATCAGCGGGCGCAGCAGCCGAACCGCGTGGCCGACCTGATCGGCCAGGGTGGAGCGGTTCAGCTCCAGGCCCAGGCGGGCGAAGATCTCCGCCTGACGGTACAGCGGCAGATGATCGTCGAACTTGCTTACCAGCAGGTGGGCCAGCAGCCCCGGCCCGAACAGGCCCCGCTCGATCGGCAGCGACGCCGGCGCCTGGGTGATCGCTTCGCAGCGCCGGCACGAGAACTTCGGGCGGACGTGCTCGACCACCTTGAAGCGCGCCGGCACGTATTCCAGCTGCCGGGCGCGGTCCTCGCCCAGCCGGCGCAGCGTTCCGCCGCACTGCGCACAGGTGCAGGTCCCGCTGTCGGGCTCGTGCACCCGTTCCTCGCGCGGCAGATGATCGGGCGGCAGCGTGCGCCTGGGCCGGCGCTTGGTGTCGGCGTTCACCGGCGGCGCGTCGGCCTCCGCGACGATGGCGGCCTGCTCGCCTTCGGCGGCTTCCAGGTCTTCCAGCGCCAGTTCCAGCTGGGCGATGGTTCGGCCCAGCTTTTCCGAGGACTGGCCGAAGTGCATGCGGCGTAGCCGGGCGAGCTGAAGCTTCAGCTTCTCGATCTCCAGCGCCTTGCTCTTGATGCCCTCCAGCGCCGCGCCGAGCGCCGCGTCCTTGGCGCGCAACGCCGCCTCCTGGGCATGCAGCCGGGCCGCCTGCTCGGCAACGAGCTGCCGCAACGCCGCGTTGTCGGCCAGAAGCTGGGCGGGATCGGAAACCATGGCGCGATTTTACCAGGACACCGGGATCCCGACGACCGGTCCGAGGGCGGCTGAGTCACCGTGTCGCGCCCGGCCCGCTCCGGGTCATCCGGCCAAGTCGGGTTTCCAGGTCCGTTCCGCCGCGCGCCAGTCCAGCCCTTCCACGAGCATCGCCAGCTCCGCCGGGGTTAGCGTCACCACGCCCTCGCGCGACACCGGCCAGACGAACCGGCCGCGCTGAAGGCGCTTGGCGAACAGGCACAGGCCGTTGGTGTCGTAGTAGAGAATCTTGATCTTGTCGGCTCGGCGGCCCCGGAACAGGAAGAGATGGCCGGAGTAGGGATCCTTCTTGAGAACCTCCTGGACCAACAGGGCGAGGCCGTCGAAGCCCTTGCGCATGTCGGTGGCGCCCATCGCCAGGTAGATCCGCACGCCGGCGGGGACCGGGATCATCGGCGCTCCAGAACGGCGAGGACCCGACGCAGGGCGCCCGCATCGACATGCCGGTCGACGCGCAGGCAATGGCCGCTGGGCAGCACGATCTCGATGATGCTGGTTCCGGCGGGCGGAAGGGGCGCCATCTTGTCGTCCGGGATGGACGGCGGGGCGTCGGCGATCCGCACGGGCATGAAACTCACCGGTGGTTCGGGTGACCGGCCCGGTTGCTGCTCTTCGATTTGCCGACGCCAGCGATACAGCAGGCTGACGTTGAGGCCGTGCCGGCGGGCCACCTCGGAGGCCACCACGCCGGGCCGGAACGCTTCCGCAACCAGCCGCGCCTTGTCCGCGGCGCTATAGAAGCGGCGCTTCTCCGATCCCGTGATCACCTCGACGCGCTGGTAAGTCATAAGCATAGCCATGGGGCTGGACATAGGACCAAGCCGCGGCCATCCGCAGCGCCCTCACTCAGCCCGCTTCGTTTGCTCCTCGCAAGGCGGCCATCGTCGGACGGTTACCCTCAGTTTCGCGGCCACTCCTGTTGGCCTCAGCCCGCGATACAGGGTCGTCGTGGGGGCCTTCAGCGGCCCAGCGTGTAGAATTCGTCGTTCGGTCGCATGCTCGTGACATTCGCCAAACGATTCGACATTCCAAAGAATGCGGCAATTGCGGCGATATCCCACACATCCTCTTGGTCAAAGCCATGGCCGGCCAAGGTGGCAATATCGTCATCTCCGATTGCGTAGGCTTCGAAGGCAACTCTCATAGCGAAATCCAGCATCGCCTTTTGGCGCTCCGTGATGTCGGCCTTGCGGTAGTTGATGGCGACCTGATCGGCGATCAGGGGGTTCTTCGCCCGGATACGCAGGATGGCGCCGTGGGCGACAACACAATACTGGCACTGGTTCGCGTTGCTGGTCGCGACAACGATCATCTCACGCTCGGCCTTGCTCAGATTGCCCGGCTTATCCATCAGGGCATCATGGTAGGCGAAGAAGGCGCGGAATTCCTCGGGTCTGTGAGCAAGAACGAGGAAGACGTTGGGTATGAAGCCGGACTTCTCTTGAACGGCGAGCAGCCGATCGCGGATGTCCGCCGGCATCTCCGACAGGGTGGGAACGGGGAAGCGGCTGATCGGCATTTGGGCTGAGCTGGTCATGGGACATCTCTCCAACTGAGGCGCGGCAACGGCCGGCGGATTGAAACGATGACGAGGTCCTTGTCACGCGGAGCGACGCGCTGCGTGGGCGATTTGACTTGAGAGTCCTAAAGCTGCTTCGCGCCGGTAATATTCAGGCAGATACCAGCCTGTTCGAGAGCGGGCGATATGGAGGAGCGGAAGACGCCTGGAAATGCTTTACGCCATCTCCGTCCCAATCGGGACGATGATTCGGCCACGAATTTGGCCGTCGAGCAGACGAGCCGCCGCGGAGATAACATCGGGCAAGCCGACCTCCTCCGTCAGCGCGTCCAGCTTGTCCAAATCAAGGTCCTCGGACAGCCGTCGCCAAGCCTCGATGCGCAACTCCTTGGGGCACATGACGCTGTCAACCCCGGCCAGGGTTACACCGCGCAAAATGAATGGCGCCACGGTCGTGGGCAGCGACATTCCGCCAGCGAGTCCGCAGGCGGCCACCGTGCCGCGATACTTCATGGCCGCGCAGACATTCGCGAGGACCTGGCCGCCCACGACATCCACGGCGCCGGCCCAACGCTCCTTGGCCAGCGGTTTGCCGGGCTCCGTGAATTGCGCGCGATCGAGCACGTCCTTCGCCCCCAGCGCCCTGAGGTAGACCGCTTCTTCCGGGCGGCCGGTCACGGCCACGACATCGTAACCGAGCTTTGACAGCAACGCCACGGCGACGCTGCCAACCCCGCCGGCCGCACCCGTGACGAGGACTTCCCCCTTGTCCGGCGTGACGTCATGCCACTCAAGCGCCATCACGCAGAGCATGGCCGTATAGCCGGCCGTTCCAATCGCCATCGCCTGGCGCAACGTGAACGGGCTTTGCAGCGGGACGAGCCAGTCGCCGTTGACCCGTGCCTGTTGCGCAAGGCCGCCCCAGTGCTGCTCACCGACCCCCCAGCCGTTGAGAACGACCTTGTCTCCGGTTTTGTAGGCGGGGTGGGTCCGAATGTTCGACAACGCCGGCAAAGTCGATGCCTGGGATCATCGGAAAGCTGCGGACGACCGGGGCCTTCCCCGTGATGGCCAGGGCATCCTTGTAGTTCAGCGTCGAGTACGCAACGCGGACGGTCACGTCGCCTGGCGGCAGGCGCTGGTCGTCCAGGTCAGACAGGCTGCTACGGACGTCTCCACCGTCCTTCTCGATCAAGATGGCCTGAAACATCGAATTCTCCAGAGAGTTGGTTTTGTTTGATTTTCAAGGCCGCAACGCGGCGAAGAACCCACGGGCGAACGCGTCGAGCGGTGCCGGGCTCCGCTCCAGCCTCGCCCGCAACACGGCGCCTTCCCACCCGATCCAGAAGAAGGCGGCGAGATGGTCGCAATCCTCATGAGCCGCTAGTTGCCCAGCCTCCTTCGCCGCCTGAAGACAGCGGGCTGTGCGCTCTTGCCAATCCAGGAAGACGTGATGCAGCTTCTCGCGGAAGGGTTCCGGAAGCGTACCCATCTCCTGGCCAAGGTTGCCCACGAGGCATCCTCGGCGAAACCCATGCCGCGCCATGCCCGCCTTGGCGTCCTCGATAAAATCAAGGAGACGCTGCAGCGGAAGGCGTGTCTCGTCCATGAACCAATGATCAATCTTTCTGGCAAAATAGCTTGCATAGGCCGCAATGAGGGCGCCGCCAAACTCCTCTTGCTTGCAAAATAATAATAAAAAGATCCCTTTGGTACACCGGCAGCAGTGAGAATTTCATCAATGCCCACTGCGGAAAATCCTTTTTCCGTAAGTATGGCGACCCCGGTTGTTGATAAGTCGTTCTTTCGTGCCTTGGTAAGACCCATCCTGTTTTGGAGGGCGCCCTCGGCGGCGGTGCGTGGGAGGAGGATCGGCTATGGTCATGGCGGCGAATTTAGACCGGTCGTCTATAAAATAGGAACAGGAATATATGCCGATCGCGGCCGGTCGGCTGTGGCTGGAGTGCGGCACTGCTCCAGCACCCCGACACCGCCGTCCACCGCTCCGCGCCAACCGGCTACCGTGCCTCGCTCATCGCTGGCAAGGCGGGGCTCTGCAGCTGCTTACGAGCGTTGGGGAGCTTCTGATGGCCCCCTTCCCGGCCGTGCACCCGGCCCCGCTCTTCGGCAGCGAAGCGGTCGAAGCCCACCGCGCCGCGCTCACCACCGGATCGGTCGATCTCGGGATGGCCCCGGAAAGCGTCTCCGGTCTGGCCAAGCCATCGCGCGTGCCATCGCCGGGACGCTGCCGATTCCCAGCTTTCCGATCGTCTGATCCCGCTGGTTTTGCGCCTTCTGCCCGGGGACGGAGGAGGTGCCGTGTAGGTGGTGTACGCAACCGAGGGGTTTGAGCGGGTGACGCTCTTCGCCGCAGACGACGACCGCTTCGCGGTGACCGCTCCGGTGGCGGTGGTTTTGAACGGCGTGTCGGTGGTGTACTGGCGCCAGGGGCAGCACCTCTACGCGCTCTGCGCCGAACTGCCACCGGACACGCTTCTCGCTTTGGCCGAGGCGGCACGCGCCTCCTGGTTCTGACCAGCCTCTCCCTGGTGTCCTGAGAACGGCCATCCTGCCTGGGCGGCGGCGTCGCCGACGCGGCTTGATTCAGGAAAGCCGCGCCGGGTGGTGGCCGGGACCTGAGCTTGGGTCGGCATCAGGTGGAGACCAAGACGAGAGCCCCACCTTGACGCGGTCCATCGCGACGAAGGTGCGGAACCTCTTCACGTTCGGGTTCCCGAAGAACAGCCGGCGGGTGACGGCCTCGTACTCACCCATGCTGCCGACCGTCAGCACGAGGAGGAAATCCGTGTCGCCGGCGACGTAGTAGCATTGCTGCACCTCCGGTGCCGCGACGAAGCTGGCCTTCGCGGCGTCAAGCAGGTCGACCCGCTCGCTTTCCACGTCGACCGCCACCAGAACCGTGAGCGGGCGCCCGACGCAGGCCGGGTCGACAATGGCCACATTGGCTTGGATCACCCCCATCCTCCTCCATGCGCCGGATTCGGCGTTGGACGGCGGCCGCCGACAGGTTGACCGCCTCGCCGATCGTGCGCTGCGGCGTGGTGTTGTCGCGCTCCAGGATGTACAGGATGGCAAGATCGAACCCGTCCAGTCCGGCCGCCGGCGATCCTGTGCGGCGCCCCATGAAACCCTCCCTCAAACGATACAAACTTGCATTTCCCGCCTCCAGTTAGCGCGCCTGTCTCGCTGGCAATGCAATAACTTTGCAGCACCTCAGCCATGACAAACGGCCATGCTCCTCCTCAACCGCCACCCTGCTCACCGCAAGCCCCTAATTCCTGCCCACGCCGCTCTGCTCGGCGCCCCTGCGGCCAATGAGGTCGAGCGCTTCCTGGCGCATCGCCCGAACCATGCGCCGACCCCTTTGCACGGGCTTCCGGCGCTCGCGGACGAGCTGCGCGTCGGCTCGATCCACATCAAGGATGAAGGGCAGCGCCTGGGCCTTGGCAGCTTCAAGGCGCTGGGCGGCTCCTACGCGGTCATCCGCCTCGTGCTCGAACAGGCCACCCGCCGTCTCGGCCGGCCGGTGGACATCGGCGACCTGCACGCGCCCGAGGTGCGGGCGGTTGCCGGCGGGGATGACCGTCGCCTGTGCCACCGACGGCAACCACGGCCGTCAGTCGCCCAGGGCGCCCAGCTCGTCGGCGCCCGCGCGGTGATCTTCGCCCATTCCGGTGTCAGCGATGGACGGGTGGCGGCGATCGCCCGGTACGGGCGCCGAGATCGTTCGGGTTCGGGGCACCTACGACGACAGCGTGGCGGAAGCTTCGCGCGTCTGTGCGGAGACGGGCTGGATCACCGTATCGGACACCTCCTGGCCGGGCTATGAGCGCATTCCCGGCCTCGTCATGCAGGGTTACACCGCGCTGATCCGCGAGGCCCTGCGCAGCATGCCCGCGCCGCCCACCCATGTGTTCCTGCAGGCCGGCGTCGGAGGCTTCGCCGCGGCGGTCGCCGGACATCTGGCCGTCCTGTTCGGCGAGGAGCGCCCGGCCGTCGTCGTTGTCGAGCCGGCCCGGGCTGCCTGCCTGTTCGACAGTGCGAAGGCGGGCCGGCCGCTGCGCATCGACCATGGCGAACCGACGGTCATGGCGATGCTCGAATGCTACGAGCCGTCGCTGGTCGCATGGCGTATCCTGTCCAGGGCCGCCGATGCCTTCATGACGGTGGACGAGGAGGACGCGGTCGGGATCATGAACCGCCTCGCGCGTCCAAACGGGAACGACCCGGCGATCGTCGCCGGCGAGAGCGGCGGGGTCGGATTGGCCGGGCTCCTGGCCGTCGCCCGGGACGCCGGTGCCCGCGAGACACTCGGCCTCGATCACCGGTCCGCGTGCTGGCGATCAACACCGAGGGGGCCGACCGATCCGGGGCGCTACCGCCAGTTGGTCGGCCTCGACCCAGCCGACGGACCGTTGCCGCACACCCTGCCCGCAAGCGAAGGAGACCACCGGTGAACACACGGTCCGTGAACACGCTGTCGATCGATGCCGGACGGCTGCTTGGTCGCCTTCAGGAGTTGGGCCGGATCGGCCACGACGAACAGGGCCGCCTTGCCCGGGTGGCCGCGACCGACGCCGACAAGGCGGGACGCGACCGGCTGGTCGGCTGGATGAAGGAGGCCGGGCTGGAGATCGCCGTCGACCGGATCGGCAACGTCTTCGGCATCTGGGCGGGGGCGGCCGATCCCCGTCCCGTCATGGTCGGCTCCCACATCGACACGGTCGTCAACGCCGGCATCTATGACGGCACCTATGGCGTCCCTGGCCGGGCTTGCGGTGATCGAGACGCTTCAAGCCGCAGGATTCGTGCCGCGGCGGCCGATCGTCGTCGTCGCCTTCACCAACGAGGAAGGGGCCCGCTACGCACCCGACATGATGGGGTCGCTCGTCTATGCTGGCGGCCTGGGCGTCGAGGAGGCTCTGGCGACCGTCGGCACCGATGGCAGCGTTCTCGGCGAGGAGTTGGCGCGCATCGGCTATGCCGGCGACCGGGAGCCCGGGTTCCTCAAGCCTCACGCCTATGTGGAACTGCACATCGAACAGGGCCCCATCCTGGAGCAGGTGGGTCTTCCAATCGGCGCGGTGGAGACCCTGCAGGGCATCTCCTGGCAGCGCGTGAACGATCAAAGGCACGGCCAACCACGCGGGCACCACACCGATGTCGATGCGCCGGGACGCCGGACAGGCGGCCGCCCGCGTCATGACCTTCCTACGCGACCATGTGACCACTCACACGCGCAATCCGTGGCGACGGTCGGCTGCCTGCGTCTGGAGCCCGACGTCATCAACGTGATCCCGTCGCGTGCGACCTTCACCGTCGACTTGCGCGATCCCGACGAGAGCCGGCTGCGGGACGCGGAAGCCGCGCTCGCCCGCTTCCTCGACGAGCTGTCCGTCGAGGAGCAGGTGCGGATCTCGGTCGAACGGCTGGCGCGCTTCGAGCCGGTCCTCTTCGACGAGGCTCTGGTCGAACAGATCGAGGAGGCCGCGAGCCGACGGGGCCTGCCCTCGCGGCGGATGACCTCGGGGGCTGGCCACGATGCGCAGATGATCGCCCGCATCGCGGCCCTCGGCGATGATCTTCGTGCCGAGCCATCAGGGGATCAGCCACAACCCCCGCGAACATACCGAACCGCAGGATCTGGCTGCCGGAGCGGATGTGCTGCTGGACGTCGTCATGCAACTCTGCGCTGCGCCCTGATTGGCTGCGTGAGATTCTCACTGGTCATCATCGGGATCTGCGGGCGGCGGCCAAGCTGGCCATCGCTCCCGTCGACGAAACCGGACAAGAGGCGCCCGCACCGCAGCCCAATGAGGGTGGCAAAACCACCGACCCGTCGTGAACAGCGGAGCGCCGGCATCCAAGCCGCCCGCCAACCCCGTTTCGAGGAGGTCGTCGCGCTGGACGCTCGCGGCTGGTCGCAAACCCGCATCGGCCAGACGCTCGGCCTCGACCGCAAGACGGTGCGGGTATGGCTGCGGTCCGGGCAGCCACCTCCCTGGCGCCAACCGGCCAAGGGCAGCCAGGTCGATCCGTTCCTCGGCCATCTGCGTCGGCGCTGGGACGAAGGGTGCCACAACGCCGCCCGACCCTGGCGGGAGATCAAGGCCCTCGGCTTCACCGGTCAGCGGACCACGGTCCGGGACTGGGCACGACCTCTGCGACAGACCATTCCGGGCAGCGGGCGGCGATCCTCTACGGCTTGATTGCCACGGCCAAGATGAACGACGTCGATCCCCAGGCATGGCTCGCCAACGTCCTCGCCCGCATCGCCGACATCCCACAGACCCGGCTCCACGAATTGCTCCCCTGGAAACTGGCCGCGGGCGGCGGAGATGAAGGAGGCTGCCGCATGACGTCCCCGCGTCGCTCCGCCGGACCATCAGAAGCCGAAAAGGCCGCCATCATCGCGGCCTGCCAGAACTTCATCGACAAGGTGCTGAAGCCCCGCTTCCTGCCGATCATCCGCCCGACCGCGTTCAACTATCCGATCGACATCTCGGGCAAATGGCGCGGGAACCGCTATCGCTTCCTGCAACGCTATCGATCCGGCTTTCCCGAGAACCTCGGCGAAGAGTTCGACAGCCCATCCACCCGCCTCGACTGGAGGGGCCGCGACCGCTTCGACATCCAATGGTTCCGCCATACCGGAACGTGGCACTGCCTCTATCGTGACGTGTCGCTGGCCGAAGCCCTGAAAATCCTGGAAACCGACGGGATCTTGCATCCCCTATAGCACAATCTCCGCGGCGCTCACCGGAGCGATACGCTGAGGCCCGCGTCGGTAGGGCGCCAGCTTCAGCCAACTTGGCGTGCGGGGCGAAGGACCGCTGTGGCGGCGAGAGCGGCCAACGCCACCGCGAGGGGAAGGAACGACACCCAGAGGACGGTGTTCCAACCGTATGCCGTCAGCAGGCCGCCGGAGGCGAAGGAGCCGACAGCCATCGTCCCGAACACGATGAAGTCGTTGAGCGACTGGACCCGCGTCTTCTCCTCGGGGCGGTGGCACTCCAGCACGAGGGCCGACGCACCCAGGAAACCGAAGTTCCAGCCGACGCCCAGCAGGATCAGGCTGACCCAGAAATGCGCCACATCCATCCCGGCCAACCCGACCGCCGAGGCGCGGCGATCAGCGCCAACCCGGCGGTCGCCATGCGGGGAGCGCCGAAGCGGGTGATCAGCCGCCCGGTGAAGAAGCTGGGGGCGTACATTGCGATCACGTGCCACTGCAGGCCGAGATTCGCGGTCTCCTGCGGCAGGCCGCACAGCCGCATCGCCAGGGGGGCGGCCGTCATGAGGAAGTTCATCAGCAGATAAGACACCAGCCCGCAGATGACGGCAGTGATGAAGCAGGGCTGCGGCGCGATGGCGCCGAGCGGACGGCCGCCAGCGACCTCCGCTGCGCTCGACATCGGAAGCTGGACCCCAACCAGGACGAGGGCGGACACGGCAGCCACGGCGGCCTGCGCCAGATAGGTGGCCGCGAACAGGTGCGGTGGCCACAGGGTCATCGTGTGGATGACGAGCTGCGGACCGATGACCCCGGCGAACACCCCGCCCGCCATCACGGCGGACATGGCGCGTGGCCGGCGCTCCGGCGGGGCGCAATCGGCGGCGGCGAAGCGGAAGGAGAGCACCACGGCAGCGTAGGCCCCACCGAAGATCATCGCTGCGCAGAACAGCCAGAAGGAGCCCAGCACGACGCCGAGGGCGGACAGCAGGCCGACGAGCACACCGCATCCCGTTCCCGCCATAAAGGCGGCGCGGCGGCCGTGGCGCCGGGCGATGGCGCCGGCCGGCAGCGTGCACAGCGCCATCCCCACGACGAAGATGGAGATCGGCAGCGTCGCCAAAGCCGGGTCGGGCGCCAGTGTGTTGCCGACGATGGCGCCCGTCGCGTAGATGACCACCGCGTTCGCGCCGGCGAGCGCCTGCGCGACGGCAAGGCGCAGGACGTTGCCGCGCTCGTGGGCATGCGGGCGCGCGGGCGCAGTGGCCGTGTCGGGGGCCGGCTTCGAGTGATGACATTGCGGTTCTCTGATTTCGCCTGGAGGTCGGCCTCCGACGGAGGCCGACGAGCCGAAGGCTGTCTTGTTGGTGAAGGATCACGAGCGGAAATGGCGGCGGTTCACGACGGCCTGACGGCCGCGCCTGAGCTTTGTCCTCAGGCCCCTGCTACCGCGTCCCGGCTGTGCCGAACTGGATCGCCACGCCAAACGCCTCGGCCGTCCAACCGTCACGGCATCGCCGTCGGTCCGGAACGGCATGTTCCCGGCGCCGGAGACGCTCCGCCACGGCGGCCGGATCGGCGGTGGCAACCCGGTAGCTCGTGCCGCCGGACGCGCCCGCCCCCGAGGCGACGATCAGCCGGCCGCCGCCGCGGAGCGGAAAGACGAGGCCCCGCTCACCGCCGGGCCTGCCGACGCTGCCGGTGAAGCCGGCGAGGAAATCCGCGTGCTCCGACGGGTCGGGCACCTCCAGGGTCACCGATCCGACATCGAGGGCGCCGTTCGGGTGCTGCTGGAAGGCGGGGTTCCAGAAGTTTTCGGGATGATGCTGCTGACAGACGAAGAAGGCGGTGTCGGGCAGGCGCGGGTCGAGCGCGAAGGCCAAGGAGAAGGCGACCACGGTTTCGCGGCCGTCGGGCCGGCGGCCCTTGCGCTCGAAGTGGAAGGGCTCGAACCGGCCGATCCCCGTCCGCAAGAACGCCGCCGCATCGGCCGGCGCGTCGGTGCTGTCGAGCACGACCATGGCCAGCCCCTCGCGCCTCTCCAGGCGGTCGCGCACGAAGGCGCCGAAGCTGAAGCGGCCGGGCGCGTGCGGCGGGATCCGCGCGCCGTCGCCGATGGTGATCAGTTCCAGGAAGGACGATCGGGAACTGGATCAGCCGGTTCTCGGTGCCCCAGGGATGGCGGTTGCGGGCGCCCACCTGGAAGCCGAGCCCTTCGTAGACGGCGGCGGCCCGGTCGAGGTCGTGGACGGCCAGCACGAGATGGTCGATCCGTCGGTGCGAAAACGTCATGCCCCTGCTCCCGTCTGGTCCTGCAAGCGCCGGCTCACCACCGCCACGGCCCGTTCGGACGCCTCCACGGCGCCCGCGAGATAGCCGGCTTCGCGCGGGCTTGACCTCGCTGCCCGCCAGCGTCAGCCGATCCCGCCACGGGCCCTGTACCCAGGTCTCGGCCGGCGTGGGGTGGCCGGCGGACAGCGGATCGGCCTCCGTCGCGGTCAGGGGATCTGCGGCCCAGTCCTTCCACAGTGTAGCGCGCGGGCCGGCCGCCTCCGGTCCGAAGATGCGGGCGAACTGCGCGAGGCACGCCTTGGTCAGCGCCGTCTCCCCCATGCGGGCGCGCTCGGCCGCAGCGACGCCGAGGAAGCCGAAGAGCGCCGCCTGCCCCGAGGCGGTGGTGGCGTCATGGATCTCCGGCATCGGCCCGACCATGCTCTGCGCCGTGCCGGAAAAGCCGGCCGCGCGCCAGAACGGACGATCGTAGAGGGCGAAGAATTTGGCGTGGGGCGCCATCCAGGTCGGCGTCTCCCGCCAGAGTCCCCGCGTCTCCGGCGGCAGGTCGGGAGAAAACCGCAGGGTGCGTTCCAGCAGGCGCGGCGGCAGGGCGGCGACAACCTGTCCGGCGCGCATGGTCTCGTCACGGCCGTCGGCGAGGCGCAGCGACAGCTCGACGCCATCCTCGCGGAGCCGCAGGGCCGTGACCCGGGCGCCGGTCCGGAGCCGGTCGGGCGGGATCGCCGCCGCCAGAGCCCGGATCAGCGCGGCGGAACCGCCGGCGAGGCGCAGCGACCGCGGCTCCTGGTCGAGGCCGGGGAGGCGATGGGGCGGTTCGCGCGACATCCGCTCGAACACCACGTCGCCCTCGCCATGCTGGGCGAAGCTCGGCAGACCCAGCTCGGCGACCAGCGCCCCGATGGCGGGCTGCATCTCCGGCCAGAACCAGGAGGGGCCGAGATCGAAGCCGTCCGTGTCCGGCTCGCCCGCCGCGTTCACAGTCAGGATGCGGCCGCCGAGCCGGTCCCGCGCCTCGTAGAGCCAAACATCGACACCGGCCCGGTGCAGCAGACGCGCCGCGTTGAGCCCGGCCAAAACCGCCCGCCGAGGATGGCGACCTCTGTCTCCGTCATGTCGGCTGTCTCCTCAGCGGCGTTCGGGCATCGGCAGGATGTCGGGGTGCTGCAGCGGCGCGTCTTTGATCCACAGGCGGGCGCCCTCCGGTCCGATGCTGGCGGTGAAATCCTGCCCGCCGGGAGCCGGCACCAGCATTGCGGCGCGAGCGTTTCGCCGCCATGGACGAGGCGGCCGGACACCACAAGCAGTTCAAGACCGCGCCGGTTCGGGACCGTCACCGCCGCGCCGGGCCTCCAATCCTCGATCACGACCCGCTCGGCGCTGTCGCTGAAGAGCAGCCGCGACGCCATCACCCCGTCGTGCAGCGGCGCCGCTTCGCCCTCGCCGGGCTGTTGGACGATTGGCGTGCGGTCGCCCTCGCGGAACTGCCAGAGCCGCACGAAGATCGTGCAGCCGTCCGCCGCGGCGGGGCGGTGGCTCGTGCCGGGCGGGTTGCGGACATAGGTCCCGACGGGATAATCGCCGTGCTCGTCCTGAAAAATGCCGCCGAGCACGAGGAACTCCTCGCCCCCGGAATGGACATGGCGGGAAAGGCGCTGCCCTTGGCATAGCGGACGATCGAAGTGGCGCGGGCCACCTCCCCGCCCTCGCGGTAGAGCATCCGGCGCTCGACGCCGACGACCGGGCTCGGCACCCAGTCGTGGGTCCCGGCCTGAACGGTGACGGGCCGGCTCAGATCGTCATTGAGGCGCAACGGATCCTCCCATGGTCAGCACCATCCGGAACGTCACCGCGCCGGACAGCATCCGGTGGACGGCCTCGTTGGCCCGTTCCAGCGGCAGGGTCTCGATCCGCGGGCGGGCGCCGGTCAGCACGCTGAAATCGAGCGTCCGCTCGCTGTCGTAGGGCGAGCCGGTGATCGAGCCGACGACGGACCGTTCGCCGCTCACCAGCGGCGCCGTCGCCACGGCCAGCGGGTCCTTGCCGATGCCGAGCAGCACCAAGCCGCCCCTCCGGCGCCAGCCCCGGCATCACCGACGCGACCACGCCCGTGTCGCCGATGGTCGAAAGCAGCGCCTTGGCACCCCCGAGTGCGGTCAGCACCGCGGCGGCGTCCTCGCGCTCCGTGTCGACATAGCGGTGCGCGCCGAGATCCAGCGCGTCGGCCGCGATATCCGCGCCGCGGCCGATGGCGATCACGCGGAAGCCCATCCGGCGCGCGTACTGCAGCGCCATGTGGCCGAGGCCGCCGATGCCGAGCACGGCGACCGTATCGCCCGGTCCGGCGCCCGAGGCCTTCAGCCCGTTGAAGGTGGCGAGTCCCGCGCAGAGGATCGGCGCGGCCTCCGCCAAAGAGAGGTCGTCGGGGATGGAGACGAGGCCGGTGGCGCGCGCGGTCATCCTCTCGGCATAGCCGCCGTCGCGGGTCGAGCCCATGACCGGCTGCTGCCGGCACAGGTGGAACTTGCCCTGGCGACACTCCCGGCAGTTGCCGCAGTGCCCGCCGAAGCGGCCGACGCGACACGCTGGCCGACGCTCCAGATCGCCGGCACTTGTGGCCCGAGGGCCATGATCCGCCCGACCACTTCGTGACCGGGAACCCGGCGCAGCGCCGGATCGGCCCTCTCGATGTCGCCACGGTCGGCGCCGCAGACGCCGCAGGCCTCGACCGCAATCAGCACCTCGCCCGTTTCCGGAACCGGGACGGGCCGCTCGACAAGCGCGAGTGGCCCGGAGCGGTGATCGCCATCGCGCGATGGGTTGCCGTCATCGTCCATGCCCTCCGAGAGCGTTCAGGCCCGCCGTCAGCCGCGCGATTGCTTCGTCGAGACGGAAATTGGAGGCGGTGCTCATTCTGATCTCCGGTCTGGTCACGGGGCGCGTTGACCTCGTCCTATCAGACGGTCATCATAAACAAAAATGCGATGATCTTATCGAACCATGAATGATTTGCATGATGCTTGATCGCCATCACCTCGTCATCCTGCGCGAAGTCAGCCGCGCCGGCAGCGTCACGGCGGCGGCGGAGCGGATGAACCTGAGCCAGCCGGCCATAAGCCACGCCATCGCCAAGCTCGAGGCGCAGCATGGGGTCGGCGTCTGGCGCAAGACGGGGCGCACCCTGCAACTGACCCAGGCGGGAGCGTACCTGCTGGCACTCGCCGAACGGCTGGTGCCCGAGTTCGAGCATGCCGAGCGCGTGCTGGCGGACATGGCGCGCGGCCGCCGGGGGGCGCTCCGGATCGGGATGGAGTGCCATCCTTGCGAGACGTGGCTGATGCGGGTCACCGGCCCGTTCCTCGTCGAGTGGCCGGACGTCGACCTGGAGGTCCGCACCGCCTTCCGTTTCGACGGCATCGCCGCGCTTCAGGCGCACGAGATCGACCTGTTGGTCACGCCCGATCCAGTGCACGCGCCCGACCTGCGCTTCCAACCTGTGTTCGACTATGAGTTGGTGCTGGCCGTTCCCCGCGCGCACCGGTTGGCCGGGCGCGCCTTCATCGAGCCCGCCGACCTCATCGACGAGAGCCTGCTGAGCGTGCCGGTCACACCGGACCGGCTGGACATCTACACGCGTTTCCTGATCCCCGCCGGCTGCCGGCCGCGCCGCCACGTCGGCATCGAGACGACCGAACTGATGCTCCAGCTCGTGGCGGCGGGGCGCGGGGTGAGCGTGCTGCCCGACTGGCTGCTGCAGGAGGAGGGCGCGGGCATGCCGATCGCTGCGTTGCGGATCGGGCCGGCGGGACTTCCCAAGAGCATCAACCTCGGCCTGCGCGCCACCGACGTGGAAACTGATTACCTCAGGGGCTTCATCGAGCTTGCGGGTCGAATCAGGCACTGACTCCAGACAAGCCTTCCAGGCCGCCGGGTGCTTCCCGCCCCGCTGCTTCGGTTAGGTGCCTGGCGGCTGCGGCGGACAGCTTGCGAAGCAGAGCCCGGCGTTCACGGGCACGGAGTTTTTCCGGCAACGGTCCATGAGCCTCCAGAACCTGCCGGACCGTATCCAGGATGTGTGGACTGATTGTCAGGAAAGGGGGGTTCCGTCAGGTGTCGCGCCACGCCTGAGCTGACGATGCAGGGGCCCCGGAGGCGGACAGCGTGAATTACGCGACAGCAAGCATGTCGCGCAGGGCAGCGACCCTCTGGACATGGATCGCCCGTCGGCGCGCTGCTGGGACGTGCTGCTTGCGCCGGGTCGACGGGCGCAGGAAGTTGCGCACCTCGTCGTAAGCCCGGCAGAACCGAGCAGCACTGCCTGAGGACTTGAAGCCGCGCATCGGCCGGGTGCGGCCTTTCACTCCGCGGTGATCTTGCTCCAAATGGTTGTTTTTGTATTTCGAAGTGCGGTGCTCGACATCCTCACCGAACACTTCCTAAACGGCCGGCGGGTAGCCGGAGTGCTTGTCGGAGGTGATGGTCTCGGGGAGGATCCCGGTCACCTTGATCGCTGAGCGGAAGAATGCTCTGGCCGCGACTTGGTCGCGCGTTGGGCTGAGAAAAACGTCCACCAAGTTGCCATCACTGTCGATGGCCCGGTACAAGTCCTGCCACTGGCCGGCGACCTTGAGGTAGGTCTCGTCCACGTACCAGCTCCGGCCGATCTTGCCCTTCCGGCGCTGACGCAGAGCCTCCGTGAGCAACGGCGCCAGCTTGGCTTCCCAGTCCCGCACCGCCTCATGGGAGAAGACCAGTCCGCGCAACAGCAGGATCTCGGCGAGATCGCGCAAGCTCAGCTTCAGGCGCAGCCGCCACAGCACGATCAGGAACACCACGTCGGAGGGCAGCTGCAGGCGGTTCAGCACCGAGCCGGTGCGTTCATTGAACCCGCGCCGGCACTCCCGGCAGCGGAAGCGGCGATACCCGTGCGCCGTCCGATCCGAACGCTCGGTCGTGCTTGCCGACTGGCAGTGTGGGCAACGCATCCGTCTCCTCCTCGCTGAGAGGGGAGATCTGGGGAATGGCCAAGCTCCCGGCAACGTGGCGCGACACCTGACGGAAACCGCTCTCCGCGCCTACCGTCAAACTTTGCAACGGAACCCTGTCAGAAGATCATGGAGAAGGCCAGTTCGGCCGAGCGCGGACGGCCCAATACCCAGCTTGTCGTTCCACCGGCCACCGCGTAGACCTCGTCGAACAGGTTGACGGCGCGCAGGCTGAGCTTGGTGTTGTCGGTGGGCCGGTAATCCAGGCCGGCGTTGACCACCGTATAGGCGGACCGCGTGACGGTGTTGGCGGCGTCGGCGTAGGTCTTGCCGACATATTGCACGCCGATCCGCGCCTCCCAACCCGGCAGGAAGGCCCAACTCGCCCAGGCATTGGCGGTGCGCTCCGGCACGCCGGTCGGCACGTTGCCGGCGTAGGACACCGCGCGACCCGACACCGTCTGGGAAAAGTCGTCGTACTTCGCCCGCAGCAGCGCGCCGTTCACGTCCACCCGCACCCCCTCCCACAGGCCGAGCGACAGCGACGCCTCCAATCCCCGCGACGACTGCTGGCCGACCTGGATGGTGACCCCCGGCTGATTGGGATCGGTGGTGAGCAGCTTATCCTTGACGATGTGGTAGGCGGCGAGTGTCCATTCGCCGCGTCCCTCCAGGAAGGACTGCTTGACGCCGACCTCGATCTGGCGACCGGTGGACATCTCGAAGTCCTTCTGGGCCGGTGACAGCGAGATCAGGTTGCCGACCGGATCGACCGCCGTGGCGTACTGTCCATAAAGGGCGAGGCCGGGAACCACATCGTAGACCGCGCCGGCCCGCCAGCTGGTGGCGTGGAAATCCTTGTCGAAGCTGGTGCCGGCGACGGGGTCCTCGCGGTGGATCGACGGCGCGTCGTAACGCAACCCGCCGACCAATGCCAGCTGGTCGGTCACCGACAGGCGATCCTCAAGGAACAGCGCGTACTGGTCGGTCTTCGACCGCAGCCGCGGCCTCGTGCCGGCGAGGTTGACGAACAGGCCGGGCGACGGGTCGAAGGGATCGACGCTGCTGGTCCCGCCATAGGGCGAGTTGCTGCTGTTCTGAAAGTTGATGCGGTTGACGTCGAAGCCGCCGACCAGTTCGTTCTTCATGCCGAACAGGCGGCTGCGCCACGTCGCGTCGAAGCGGTCGCCGACCTGCCGCTGGTCATGGTAGATCTCGATGTAGCTGCTGCGGTTGACCCGCCGCGTTGTGGCGTTCCAGGCGTAGCTCTCCACGTTCTTCCAATGCCGGTGGCTGGTCAGGTGATAGGCGGTGTTGCGCAGGGTGAGCGCGTCGGACACCGTCCATTCGGCCTTGAGCTGGGTCCAGTTGTCGCGGTAGCGGATCGCGCTGTCGTCCACGTTGAAATTGCGGTGCCGCAGCGCCCGATCGAGGTTGCCGTTGAGCAGGGGGGTCCCGAAATACTCCTGCGGCTGCTGGTCGCCGTAATCGTTGGAGAGGGTGACGGAGACGTCCGGCGTGGCCCGGAACGCCACCGCCCCGGACAGCGCGAGGTTCTTCGTCTCACCCCGGTCGACCCAGCCGTTGGACCGGTTGCCGCTCACGTCCAGGCGGTAGGACAGCGTCTCGCTCAACGGCCCGCCGCTGCCGAAGGCGGCCCGGCGCTGGGCGTCGGTGCCGATGGCGACCATGGCTTCGTTGCGGAAATCGGCGGTCGGACGCTTGGGCACCACGTTGACGACGCCGCCGATCGCACCCTCGCCGTAGAGGACGGAGGACGGACCGCGCAGCACCTCGATGCGCTCCGCCGACCAGGTATCGAAGGGGAAGGTGACGGTGCCCGATCCGACGTAGAGCCGCGTGCCGTCGTAGAGCTGCATCACCGAGCCGTGGCCGGAGAAACCGCGCGTCGCGAGCGACGAGCCGCCGTTGCCGGGTGCTGCCAGCGAAGTGAAGCCGGTGGCGTTCTGGGTGACGGCCTCGGTCACGCTGGTCTGCCCACGGTCGCGGATGGTCTGGCCGGAGATCACCTCGACGCTGGCCGGCGTTTCCAGGGGGGTGAGGCCCAGGCGGCTGCCCCCGGTGCTCGGAACGTCGAGCGCAAGCCCGGCGGGGGCGGAGGCCGGACGCTCGCCGGTGACGGTGACGGGAGGCAGCGTCACCGGCGCTTCAGCGTCCTCCGCGAGGGCCGCGCCCGGACCGAAGGAGGCCGACAGCAGGAGCAATGGCGCCAAAGACCTTGGGCGGAGGCGTTCGAGACGGACGGGAAACGCGGGCATGGATACTCTCCGACAGGATTGTTTCAGGACGAGCGGCAGCGTTCCGCGAAACGGGCGCGTTCCGCGGTGGCCGGGTGAAAGGGGATTCAGGCGATCGGGTCGGGCCGGCGCGGTTTCAGAGACCGGAGGCGGGCCGGACGGTCAGGCGGTGTCAGCCCATGGCCGGCTCCTCCGGCGGCGGGTTGCGGTGCAGAACATCCTCCATGGATGGGCGCCCGGCCAGAAGATGGCCGAGGACGATGCGGTCGATCCGCTCCGGCGTCAGGTCGCCGTACCAGACCCCGTCGGGCTGGACGACCAGCAACGGCCCGCGGTTGCACGGGTAGAGGCAACTCGTCCGTGCGCACAGTACCCGGCGCGGTCCGGCGTTCAGGGCGCGCTGCCCTTTCATCGCGTCGCGCAGACGCTGGTACAGCGCGTCGGCGCCGCGGTGCAGGCAACGCGCGCCGACGCAGACGAAGACCTGCCGGCCATGCTCGGGGATGGCCGACCAGCCGGGCTTGCCCAGGCTGGGCTCCGTCTCACGCACGTCAGCCAGCGTGTCCACCGGTCCGGCGGCGATGCGGTCGAGGGCGGCGGGCAAGTCCAGCGCGCTTTCCACCGGTGGCGCCAGACGGACTGTCATCCGGGCGCCCGACGCGCCGGCCCAATGGCTGAGCGCGCCCGGCAGCCACGCCGACAGGCTGGGGTCGGCGGGCACCATGCTGGGGATCACCAGCGCCTCCGTCGCACCGCCCTGCTCCAGATCCGCCAGCACCGCCGGGAGAGCGGGACCGGACAGGTCGGCGTGAGCGGTCCTCACCGTCACCGCCGCGCCGCGGGCAGCGTGGAGATCGGCGAGGGCCGCGGCGAGGGCCTTCAACGCCTGTCCATGGTCGAAGGATGCGCGTCCGTAGAGGACGATGGCGCGTGGGGGAACAGGATGGGATGACGTCATGGCGTGGTCCTCCGTCAGGCCGCCGGGCGGCGGCGCATGAGCCACAGGAAGAAGGCGCCGCCGACGAGCGCGGTAACGACGCCGACGGGAATCTCGCGGGGGGCGAACAAGGTACGGGCGGCGACATCCACCCAGAGCAGGAGCAGCGCGCCGCCCAGCGCGGCCACCGGCAGCAGCGCCCGCAGATGGCCGCCCACCAGCATCCGGGCGATGTGGGGCAGCACCAGCCCGACGAAGCCGATGCCGCCGCAGGCCGACACCAGCGCCCCGGTCATCAGCGCGGTGACCACGAACAGCTCCAGCCGTAGGCGGCCCGGATCGTTGCCGAGCGAGCGGGCCGCGTCGTCTCCCAGCGCCAGGGTGTTGACGGTCTCGGCGCGCAGCCACAGCCAGAGCAGCCCGGCGACGGTCAGCCCGGCGGGAATGGGCAGGACGCTCCAGCGCGCGGTGCCGAAGCCGCCCATCATCCAGAACAGCGCGGAATCGGCGCCGCGATCCGTTCCCGTGACGATCAGGGCGTTGGTGACGGCGCTCAGGATGAAGGCGACCGCGACGCCGGTCAGGACCAGCCGCTCGCTGGTCACCACCCCGTCGCGCCCGCGCGCCGCCGCGAAGACGGCCAGCATGGCGGCCAGCGCACCCAGGAAGGCGGCAACCGGCAGTCCGACCGCCCCCGCGACCGTCCCGGCGTAGAGGATCACCACCACCGCCCCCACCGAGGCGCCTGCCGAGACGCCGAACAGATAGGGGTCGGCCAGCGGATTGCGCGTCACCACCTGAAGCACGGCGCCGACGGCCGCCAGTCCCGCCCGGCCAGGGCGCCCAGCAGCACGCGCGGCAGCCGCAGCTCCCAGACGATGTTGCGCTCGGCCCGGCTGGCGTCGGGAGGCGGGGCCAGCGACGGCCACAGCTCGTGCGCGATCACCGCCCAGACCTTGGGGATCGGAATGCCGGCGGCACCGAAACCGACGGCGGCGACCGTGGACAGGGCCAGGACGGCGGCCAGGAGCACGGACAGGCGCAGCAGGTGCGATCGGCTCATGGAGCGAACCGTTCCGGGTGAAGGGTCCGCGCCATCCGTTCCAGCGCATCGACGTTGCGGGTGGAGGGCGTCTGCTCGGCGTAGGTCAGCACGATGAACTGGCGCTTGCGCACCGCTTCGACATCGGCCAATTGCGGGGCCTCGGTCAGGTGGCGGATGGCCGCCTCGGCGGGGACGCGATGGTCGCTGACGATGATCCATTGCGGGTCGCGCCGCACCATCTCCTCCCAACTCACCCGGACGTAGCTGTTGGGAATGTCGTCGAAGATGTTGCGTCCGCCGGCCAGTTCCATCAGCAGGCTGGTCATCCCCTCGCGCCCCACCGACAACGGCGCGCCGTCGGTGTGGCACTGGTCGCAGTACATCACGCGGGGGCGTTCCGCGACCGTGCCGGTGCGGTCGGTCACGGCGGCGACGCGGCGGCGGAAATCCACGACCATGGCCCCGGCGCGGTCCGCGATGCCGAAGATGTCTCCGAGCGCCGACAGGTCGGCGTAGAGCGTGTCCATGCTGATCGGTTCGCGGGGACCGACGCGGATGCAGCTTTCGCGCAGCGTGTAGGTGGCGACCCCTATCTCCGCCAGCCGGGCCGGGGTGAGGCCGCGCGCCTCGCTGAAGCCGTAGCTCCAGCCGGCGAACAGGAAGTCGGGGTCGGCGGACAGCACCGCCTCCAGGGTCGGGGACCGGTCGGGCAGCCGGGGCAGCGCGGCCACCACGCCGGGCGGAGCGATCAGGCGGTGCTCGGCCCCCTCGATTCCGGAGACGGCGACCAGCCGGTCGGCCAAGCCAAGGTCCAGCATGGTCTGCGTCATGTTGGTGTCGTGGACCATCGGCCGTTTGGGAGGTGCGGCGAAGCGGGCCGTCTCGAAGCAGTTGGCGACCTCGACCGGATGGTCCTGGGCATGGGCGCCGCCGATCCCGGTCGCCAGGGCGAGAATCGGGGCGAGGCCGCGGAGGCAAAACGGGATCATGGGCGGTCCGATCCGCGGTCGGTAAGGGGTGACAGGTCGATGCGCAGACGGCCGTCGCCGGGGCGGCGGTCCACCGTGGCGGCGACGCGGTAGACGGCGGTCAATCGCTCCGGAGTCAGGGCCTTCTCCGGCACGGCGTCGGCCTGGAGGCACCCGTCCTTCATCAGCAGGACCCGGTCGCACCAGCGCGCCGCCAGTTCGATGTCGTGCAGAGTCGCCACCACCGTGATGCCGAGCGCGCGCACGAGGTCGAGCACGGCGAAGCGGTGGTGGACGTCCAGATGGTTGGTCGGTTCGTCGAGCAGCAGGATGCGCGGGCGCTGCGCCAGGGCGCGGGCGATCATGACCCGCTGGCGCTCGCCACCCGACAGGTGCTCGACCGGCCGCTCCGCCAAGGCGTGCAGATCCAGCCGGGACAACGCATCCTCGACGATGTCCCGGTCGTCGGCCCCGGCCCCGGCGAACGCGGAGCGGCGATGGACCAGCCGCCCCATGGCGACCACGTGGCGCACGGTGAAGCCCAGCGCAGCGGCGGCATCCTGCGCCTGAAGCGCCAGCCGGCGGGCAAGCTCCGCCGGACGCAAGGTTTGCGGATCGTCGCCCTCGACGCGGATGCGTCCCGCCGAAGGGGCCTGCAACCCGGCGAGGCAGCGCAGCAGCGTGGTCTTGCCGGACCCGTTCGGCCCAAGGATGCCGACAAAGGAACCGTCCGGAACGGCAAAGGCGATGTCCGACAGCACGGTGCGGTTGCCCAGACGGCAGTGCAGGCCCTCGACCTCGATGGCCGGATGGGACTGCGCGCGGACGGGCCGTGATTCCGCCAAGGCGGGCGCGCTCGGAAGGAGCGTCGTCTGAACAGTCGGTTGCGCCATCCTTGCTTCCTGCGATTGCGGGCAGGGAAAGCAGGCGGACGTCTTGCGGAACACACGCCGCATCCGGAACGGACTTCGGCCACGCGCACGGCAAGCGCTCCACCGGGACACCCCGCCCGAGGACGTTTCGTTGTGGTGCTGGCAGGTCTCCTGGCTTGCGGGTCGCCGCCGTTCCGTCCGGCCTTCCCGGCGCCGGAGGCGCCAGTGGCGGATAACGACGGAACGGCTCACCGCTCACAGTTGCGGGGGCAGCCCCGGCCTCGCCGCGGGACGCGGCTCACCGGGTTCCCTCTTAGCTTCCGGCGAAGATCGCCGGAAGAACCAGAACCGGGACCATTCATGGGCGACCGCAGCACGTCGGTCAAGCTTCGTGAACGAAAGACTTTGGGAGAAAGCCGGTTCGCCGATGACGGAAGCCTGAGTGCACCGGCCCGATGACGGGGTCCGGTCACGGCGTGCCCGGAGCGGCCGTTTCGGGCACGTAGATCAAGCGACCGTCCGGCAGACGGTAGGTCGTTCCCGCCCGGATTCCCTTGCCCTCCCCGATGGCGCCGGTCGATTCATAACGGGTCAGTTCCTGTCCATCCTTCACCGTGATGCGCATGTCGGCTTCGCCGGGATTCTCCACCACGACGGCCTTGGTGGATGAGAACGGGTTCAGCGGGTTGCGCACGATGACGATCATCAGGATGCCGATGACCACCAGGAACAGGTCGATCAGGTTGACCACCGACAGGATCGGATCGTCGGCGTCGTCATGGTCGAGAAAGCGCATCAGCCGGCTCCTCCGGCTTCGGCCAGGGACCGCTCGACCGCCCGCAGATCCTCCAGCAGCCAGCGGCGGCGGAAGGTCAGGATGAAGAAGGCGATGCTGGCCGCGACCAGCGCCAGGATCACCGCGGAGAAGGCCACCGTCAGGTTCTCGCCGATGCCCTGGGCGTCGTTGCGGGTCAGGGCCAGCAGGGCCGGCCCCATGGGGATCATCGTCGCCACCAGCCCCAGCATCGGCGCGCTGCGGGCCACCACCCGCAGCCACTCCAGCCGCTTCATGATCCACAGCTCCAGATCGTCGCTTCCGCTTCCCGTGCGGTGGCGGTACGCGATCAGCGGCGAGCGGTGGTCCCCGCGGCGGCGCTGCCACGCCTCCACCGCGAAGGCCCCCAGCGCCCACAAGCTGTAGGCCAGCGACGCCAGGATCAGCAGCAGGACGGGCAGCAGGAACAGGCGGGCGATGTCGTAGAGCCCGCTTTCCAAGATGGTCATGTCAAAGTCCTCGAAGAAGAGAGGCGGCGGTTGACGCCGGCCTGCCGGGCGGCTCCGCCCAGCACGAAAAGGAAGAGAAAGGCCAGCCCGGCCCACACGCGCCACGCCGCCGGATCGTCCCCGCCGTCCGCCGGGACCGGCGTCATCACCGGCCCCTGGACGGTTTCGGAAACCGCTTCAGACGCCGCGGCTTCGGCGGGAGGGGTGGGAACGGACGGCTCGGGTGCCGGGGCATAGCCGGCAGCCATGGCCTCCATGAACACCGTCGTTGCCGGTGCCCCGGTGCTCACCCCGTGGTCGCGCACCAGGGCCTGCCAGCGTTCGGCCAGGTCGCGGCGGGTCTGCTCGTCGGCGTCCCAATAGCCCTTGCGGATCGCCTCGGCCATCCGCTCGATCACCTGCGCCTGGGCCGTAGGGTTGTACTTCTCGAACCAGCCGTCGAGGCCGAGATTGCGGCGGTCGCGGATGTAGGTGTCGTGGACCGCCTGCCACTGGTCGGCCCGCACCGTCTCCGGCGCGGTCACCTGCCAGCCCCACAGGTTGTTGACCGTCTTCACGATCTCGGTGGTGCCGGCGTAGCCCTCCGCCTGCATGGCGCCGATCCAGTGCGGGTTGAGGTACCGCACGCGCAGTTCGTCGGCCAGGAAGCGGGCGGCCCCGGTGACGCGCGCCTGCGCCTCGCGCAGGTCGGCGATATAGAGTGACGGGCTTTCACCGTCGAGGCGCCGCACCGCCAGCGCCAGCCCGCCCAGATACTCGAAGGGATGGTCGGTGGACAGCACCCCGTGCAGCCGCGAGGAGCGGGCGAGCACCGCCGCCTGGACGCCGCGCAGATTCTCGGCGAGGAGGTTCCCGGCGTCCGGGGGCAGCCGCGAGCCCCACTCCCGCGCACCGTAGGCGTATTGCAGCCGGTTGAGGAAGGCGTCGGCCAGCGCGGTGTCGTGATTCCAATGGGTGGAATCGAGCACCGCATCCGGCAGGCCGCTGCCGTAATCGCCCGGCTCGTTGCCGAACAGCCGCAGCCCGGCCAGTTCCTGTGCCCGTTCAGGCGCCACGCCCAGTCCGATCAGGCTCCGCGCCGTCTCCGCGCTGTGGCGCGCCACGGCGTTGCCCGGCTCGTCCAGCCGGGCCAGACGGTCGATGGTCCCGGCCAGCAGGCGCATGAAGCCGTCGAACTGGTCGCGGTAGACGCTGGTTACCTGAAGCACGACGTCGATGCGCGGACGTCCCAGTTCGGTGGCAGGAACGATCTCCAGCGCCGTGACCCGGCCCCCGCCGTCCCACACCGGGCGCAGGCCCAGCGCATGGAGCACTTGGCTTTCCAGAACGCCGAGATGGCGCATCGCCTCCGACGACCACAGCGAAACGGCAATCTTTTCCGGCGCCGCTCCGTCGTGCTCGGCCCGGTAGCTGTCGATCAGCTTGGCCAAGGCGTCGGCGCCGGCCTCGTAGGCCGCGCGGGTCGGGATCTTGTCCGACTCGAAGGCGGCGATGTTGCGCCCGCTCGGCACATCGGGGTTGCGCACCGGATCGCCGCCCGGTCCGGCACGCACGAAGCCGCCGGACAGCCCGGCCAGCAGCGCTTCCAACTCCTGAGGGTCGGCCAGATGGCGGTCGAGCGCCGCGGCCCGCTCCAGCAGGGCGCGCAATTCCGGCTCGGCGATGCCGTCCAGCGGAACGCCGTCCCGCAGATGGCGGTGCAGCAGGCGGTAGGGTTCCGTTTCCTTGAGGACGGTGAAGTCCTCGGCGAAAACCTCCTGCGGGTCGAGGCCGAGGCGGCGGTAGAAGGGTTCGCCAAGCTGCTGCATCACTGTGGCAAGGCGGTGCTCGGGGGCCGCCGGATCGCCGAACCCGTGCAGCCCGAGCGGCATGGCGTGGCGGGCCAGCTCGTGCAAATGATCGTGGAGCACGGCGAGGAAGCCGGGGAAATCGGCATCCATGCGCCCTTCGTCCCAGTCCAGATCACCGGCGATTCCCGCAGCGGTGGCGGCGGCACGGATGCGCCTGGCGGTGCGGTCGCGGGTGGCGCCGTCGTCGAGCGGGCCGTACTCGTGGACCAGCGCGTGAAGATCGCGCAGTTCGTCGTACAGCCCCGCGGGCGCGAAGGCCGGGGTCTGGTGGCTGACGGTGACGGCGCGGCCCCGCCGCCGGGCCTGGATCGCCTCGCCGATGTTGTCCTGAATGTAGGGGTAGAAGACCGGCAAAGCCCCCACCGCCAATAGCGGGAAATCCTGCGCCCACAGGCCGCGATCCTTGCCCGGCGTCCATTCCTGGGTGCCGTGGGTCCCGAAATGGATCAGCGCGTGGGCCGCCACCGCGTCCCGCAGGAAGAGGTAGGTGGCGAGGTAGTAATGGTCCGGCGGCACCTTGACGTCGTGGTGGGCGTGGCCCGGTTTCCCGGCGCGCGGCGGCTGAGGCAGCAGCGTCAGCTTGCCCAGAGAAAGGCGCGGAATGACGAAGCGCGCCTCGCCGTCGATGGTGCGGACCGCCCAATGATCCTCCGGCTGCCCCCATCGCCCGGTCACGCCGTCGCGGACCGCTTCGGGCAAGCCCGCGAACCACGCAGCGTAGCGGGCGACCGGAAAGCCCTCGGCCAGCCCATCGGCCAGCAGCCGGTCGAGCGTCTCCGGCCGGTAGAGGCCGCCAAGCATCGCCTGCCCCGCCTCGATCAGCCGGGCCTCGGCGGTCGGCGGCACGTCGTAGCCGGCGGTGGCGAGCGCGCCGGTCAGCCGCTCCAGGCTGCGCGGAACGTTGAGGTTGGAGGCCGACAAGTTCTTTTCACCGGGCGGATAGTTCCACACCATGACCGCCAGCCGTTTGTCGGCGTTGGCGGTGTGGCGCAACGCGGCCAGCGCCGCCGCCTTGTCGAGCAGGGCCGTCACCTGTTCCGGAATGGGCACCGCCTCGCCGTTCTCCACCGCCTCGATCACCAGCGGGTCGCTCATCCCCCAGCCTTCCGGCGCCGCCAGGAAGGGCGCCACCAGATGGGCGGCGATGCCTCCGGGATTGCTTCGCCACGCCTCCGGCCCGCCGTCGCGATAGCCGAGGGTTTGCAGGACCGGAATGCCGAGCGCCTCGAACTCGGCACGGCGGGCGGGACCGTTCTGCATGTGGTGCAGGTTGACCAGCACCGCCGCCCCGGCGGGCTCCGATGAGGCGGGCTCCAGCAGGCTGCGCAGAGCCTGCGGGTCGGCGGCGTCGAACCAGACGACCATCGGCACCAGCCCGCGCGCCTCGGTTCCCGCCACCAGCGCGTCGATCACCTGCGTCTGCATGGACGACAGGCTGCTCGCGTGGATGGCGAAGGCGACGCGCGGCGCATCGGCGGGCCAGCGGGCGGCGCCCCAGGCCAGATAATCCCCGGTCCGCGCGAATGGGGCGGGAGCGGCCGGATGGTAGACGCCGCTCTTCGGCAGCGTCTCCGCCGGAGCCACGGCGCCGACCTCCCCGCCCGTGCGCCACGCCCGGATGTAGGCGGCCATCCGGCGCAGGTTCGCCTCTCCGCCGTTGGCGTAGTAGGCGATCAGCCGCCGCGCGTGTTCCGGCGCCATGCGGTCGAAGGCGGGCGGGCCGCCGCCGACCTGAACCCAGGGCACGCCCGTGTCGGACAGCGCGGTGCCCAGCCGCTGCCGCACCATGGCGAGATCGCCCGGACGCGGCGTGTCGAGGATGACCAGATCGGCCCCGGCGAGCCACGCCGCCGGTTCGCCGGGCGCGGTGTCGGCGCGGACGCTGTCCAGCGTCACCCCGGCCTCGTCGGCAAACCGGGCGATCCGGTCGAGCTTGCCGGGCAGGACGAAGCCGTTGGTGACGATCCGCACCTGCGGGCGCGGCTGGCCGTTTTCGGCCGCTCCGCCGACGCCGTTCCGGCGGCGAGCAGGCAGAGCGCCAGCAGCAGATGGATGAGGCGTGTCATGTCAGAAGCTGTAGTTCAGGCCGACCCAGTAGAGCCGTCCCTCTTCCGCGTAGGTGAAGAGCGACGATTCCTCGGCGAGGCGCTCGTTGGTCAGGTTCTGCACGCCGCCGCGCAAGATCACGCTGTCGGTCAGGTCGTGGCTGAGGTCGAGCGACAGCAGCGTGTAGGCCGGCAGGCGCGTCGCCGCCCCCGAGGACGGATAAAGCGCCTGTTTGCCGACATATTCCGTGCGCAGCCGCGCGGTGAACCGTTCGACCGGGTTCCAGGCCAGCGCGACGTTGGCGCGGTGCCGGGGCCGTTCGCTCAGTTCCAGACCGGTGCCGCGGTCTTCGCTGTCGAGGAAGGTGTAGTTGGCGTCGAGACGCAGGTTTCCGGGCAGATCGACCCCGCCCTCCAGTTCGACTCCGCGGATGCGGGCCTCGTTGATGTTCTGATAGGTGCGGATCTCCCGACCGCGGATGCCGCAGAAGCGGGTGCAGGCGGTCTCGATCAGGTTTTCCAGATCGTTCTGGAACAGGGTGGCGCGCGCCGACCAGCCTTCGGCCCGGTATTCCGCCCCCAGCTCGTAGGTGGTGCTGGTTTCCGGCTCCAGGTCCGGGTTGCCGACCACGGTGAAGCGGCCCGCCGCCGCCGCCGCCTGATACTGCGGCGAGAGCTGCTTCAGGGTCGGCGCCTTGAAGCCCTTGCCGACGCCGCCCTTCACGGTCAGTGCGTCGGTCAGATGGTGGACCAGATAGGCGCGCGGGCTGTGCTGCCAGCCGAACGTCTCGTGATGATCGGCGCGGTCGCCCAGCACCAGCGACCAGTCGGCGCCCAGACTGATCTCATCCTGAAGGAACAGGGCGTGGTGGATCGCCTCCGCCGAACCGGCGCGGTTGACGGTGCTGTCGGTCAGGCGCTCGCGGTGCCATTCGCCGCCCAGAGTCACGCGGTTCCACGAGAGCACCGGCACGCTGACGTGACCATCGACGATGTCGTCGGTGAGCGTCTGGGGATCGGTCGGCGTGCCGCTCGACCGCCGGCTGGTGCGGTCGAGGGTGGAACGGTAGGCGCGCAAACTGCTGTTGCCCCAGCTCCAGTCGCCCGTGTGCGCGAGCGACAGGTGACGGCGGTCGATCGTGTCGGTCGTGGTGTAGATCGACGCGGCGGTGGTGCCGGACTGGATGGTGTAGGCTCTGGTCTCGTGGCCCTGCCCATAGGACAGATCGATGCGCTGGGCCTCGTCGGGCGTCCAGGTCAGGGTGGCGTTGCCGGTGGACGCGCGCCGCCGCTCCAGCTCGGTCAGGCGCGGATTGGCCAGGGCGCGGGTCGGCTCGCGGCCCTGGCTCTGGCCGGTGACGCTGAGACCGAGGACGCCCGGCACCAGCGGCCCGCCGGCGTAGGCGCCGATCTGGCCGCTGTCGCCGCCCGCCCCTTCCATCAGCCCTCCCTGGGTGGACAGGCTGCCGTGCCACGCATCGGTGGCGCGGCGGGTGATGACGTTGACGACACCACCCAGCGCCTCCGACCCGTAGAGCGACGACATCGGCCCGCGCACCACCTCAATGCGCTCGATGGCTTCCGGCGGCACCCAGTTCAGGTCGAAATCGGCGTGCGCGATGGCGTTGCCGGCGGTGTTGACGCGCTTGCCATCCATCAGGATCAGCGTGTGTTCCGCCGGCATGCCGCGGATGGAGATACCGCGGCGGTTCAGCCCGACGCCGCCGACCATGATCCCCGGCGTGTCGCGGAGCGCGTCCGCCAGATCCTGCACCGGGCGCTGCTGAAGCTCGCCGCCCGTGATGACCGTGACGGTCGCCGGCGCGTCGGCCAGCGGTCGCTCGGTGGCGGTGGCGCTGACCACCACCGGTTCCAGCACGACCGGCGCATCGGCCAGCGCTCCGGCCGCGCACAGCAGTACCGGTGGTGCTACGACAAGGCACGAGAGAACCGTTCCCGCCCGGTGGCGGGCGCGGTTGGCACGGCGATCCATGATATCCCCCAAATCCCTGATCCCCCGACGTGGGAAAGCTCACCACACCGGTATATGTAATGATATAACATTACATATCGATTTCGCGTCAACTCCCCTCTGTCCCGCGAACGGCACTCAATGCCCCCAGGCGACCGAAGCCGGCTTCAGAAGTGAGCGCCGGTTCTCCGCGTCGAGACGCAGCAGCGCCTCCCGCGCCCACATTGTTTCGCTGTCCGGCGAACCGAGCCGACGGAAGGAGACGGTCCCGTCCGCGGCCTCCCGCTTGCCGACAACCAGCATCACCGGAACTTTGGCCAAGCTGTGCTCGCGGATCTTGTAGCCGATCTTCTCGTTGCGCAGGTCAGCCTCGGCCCGCAAGCCCTCCTCGTGCAGCAGGCCGACAAGTTCACGGGCATAGTCATCAGCCTCTCCGGTAATCGTAGCGACCACCGCCTGCACCGGCGCCAGCCATAGCGGCAGCCGCCCGGCATGGTGTTCGAGCAGAATCCCGGTGAAGCGCTCCAGCGAACCGAACAGCGCCCGATGCAGCATCACCGGCGGGTGCTTGGCGCCGTCCGGCCCGATGTAGCCGGCCCCCAACCGCTCCGGCAGAGTGAGATCGACCTGCAAGGTGCCGCACTGCCAGTCCCGGCCAATGGCGTCGCGCAGCACGAACTCCAGCTTCGGCCCATAGAACGCCCCTTCGCCGGGGTTCAGGCCGTAAGGCAGTCCTGTGGCTTCCACCGCGTCGCGCAGGGCAGCCTCGGCCTTGTCCCAGACGGCATCGGAGCCGACCCGCTTGGCCGGCCGGTCGGAGAACTTCACCCGCACGTCCTCGAAGCCGAAGTCGCGGTAGATGCTCAGCACCAGCTGGCAGACGGAGCGGGACTCGCCGACGATCTGGTCCTCGGTGCAGAAGATGTGCGCGTCGTCCTGGGTGAAGGCGCGCACCCGCATCAGGCCGTGGAGCGCACCCGACGGTTCGAAGCGATGGACCTTGCCGATCTCGGCCAGCCGCAGCGGCAGGTCGCGGTAGCTGCGGATGCCCTGCTTGAACACCTGCACGCCGCCGGGGCAGTTCATCGGCTTCAAGGCAAAGACGCGGTCTTCCTTGGCCTCGGTGGTGAACATGTTCTCGCCGAACTTTTCCCAATGTCCGGAGGCTTCCCACAGCGACCGGTCCATAATGTCCGGCGTGTTGATCTCCAGATAACCGGCCCTGGTCTGGCGCTTGCGGATGTAGTCGATCAGGGTCTGGAACAGCGTCCAACCCTTGGGGTGCCAGAACACCGCGCCCGGCGCCTCCTCTTGGAAATGGAACAGGTCCATCTCGCGCCCCAGCCGGCGATGGTCGCGCTTTTCCGCTTCGGCAAGACGGTGCAGATGGGCGGCCAGTTCGCCGGCGTCGCGCCACGCGGTGCCGTAGATCCGGTGCAGCATCGGGTTGCGGTGATCGCCCCGCCAGTAGGCCCCCGCCACCGTCAGCAGCGCGAAGGCGGTGCCGAGACAGCCCGTGGAGGGCAGGTGCGGGCCACGGCACAGGTCGCGGAAGTCGCCCTGGCGATAGAGTGTCAGGGGTTCGCCGGCCGCGATGCCACGGATGATCTCCGCCTTGTAGTCCTCTCCCAGGTCGGTGAAGTAGCGAACGGCGTCGTCGCGTGCCCAGACTTCGCGCTCGATGGACTCGTCGCGGGCGACGATGGCCCGCATGCGCTCCTCGATGGTCTCCAGATCGTCGATGGTGAAGGGGACCGCACGCGCGAAGTCGTAGTAGAAGCCGTTCTCGATGGCCGGCCCGATGGTCACCTGCGTATCGGGATACAGCTCCTTGACCGCCTGGGCCATCACGTGGGCGGCGCTGTGCCGCAGCAGATCCAGCGCGTCCGGGTGGGCGCGCGTGACGATCTCCACCCGGCAGTCATGATCGAACACGGTATCGAGATCGCACAGGACGCCGTCGCGTTTGAGGGCGAGCGCGTCGGCGGGAAGCCCGGGAAGCTGTGCGCCACGGACCGGCGTCCTGGTCTCATGGGCGGTCCCGTCCGGGAAAAGGATGCGGATCATCACGAACAACCTTCTGATGAGCGGAAGAGAGAGGGGGGATCGTTGCACCCGTCGAGGCCGGCGACCCGCGCCAGAGCGGCCTCCACCGCGTCGAACGGCAAAAGCGCGGACCGGTGCCGAACCGGCACGTCGGCCACCGGCGCCAGGGCCTCCAGCGGGTGCCACAGCCCGGCGGGCGGCGGGGTGCGGTCCCTCAGCATGGTGCGGAAGAGAGCATGCCCCCGGCGGAACTCGGCGACGGTCAGGCCGACGATGAGGCTCCCGAGGACCGAGGCCGCCGCCTGTCCGACCAGACAGGCGCGCACCTCCTGCCCATATCCCGTCACCCGGTCGCCGTTCAGCACGATCTCCACCGTGATCCGGTTGCCGCACAGCGGACTGTGGAGGGTCGCGGTGGCGTCGGGCGCGTCCAGCCTCATGGTGCAGGGTATCGATGCCGCCAGCCGAAGCAGCCGCGTGTTGTACAGCTCGGCCATCCGACCGGAGCCATGTCCGGCCCTGTTGCTCCCGTTCATGGGGTTTCCCTCTCCGGCGTGCGGTCCAGACGGGTCCGGGCCAGATTCCGAATGCGCTGGATCATGCCCGCCAGACCGTTGCGGCGGCTGGCCGAGAGATGCTCGCTGAGGCCGACTACCGCGGCGATGTCGGGCGGCGCATCCAGGATCTCCCGCGCCGTCCGGCCCTGGAAGACATCCAGCAGGATCGCCACCAGCCCGGCGACGATGACGGAATCGCTGGCTGCAACGGCATGCAGACGGCCGTCCCGCCAGCCCGCGACCAGCCACACCGCCGCTTGGCACCCGTCCATCCGGTTCGCCTCGGTGCGCCATTCCTCCGGAAAGGCGGGCAAGGCACGCCCGAGATCGATCAGGTACTGGAAGCGGTCCGCCCAGTCGTCGAAGAACCGGAGGTTCCCGGCGATCCGGTCCAGCGCCTCGGCCACGCTTTCCGTCATGGCGCCCCGCTCCGCCAGACGGTGCGGTCGGGACGGTCCTCAACCGTCACCCCGCGCCGGGCCAGTAGGGCGCGGATATGATCGGCGCGGGCGAAATCGCCGGCGGCGCGGGCGGCACCGCGGGCCGCGAGGAGGGCCTGGATGTCGTCCGCCCCGGCAAAGGTTTCACTTACGGCCGGTTGAACCACCGGGGACGCGGCATCGCTCCCAAGCAATCCCAGGCGCGCGCCTCCCTCCAGGAGTGCGGCCTTGAGGGCCGCCCGCTCCTGCGGGTTATCGGATCTCCGCGCGGCCTGGGCGAGACGGAACAGCTCGGCGAGCGCCAGGGGCGTGTTGAGATCGTCGTCCAGAGCGGCGTCGAAAGCGGCCAGCCGCTCTCCGGCACCCTCCGCCTCGACACCGTCGAGAGCGTCGAGCGCTCCGCGCAGGCGGTCGAACGAGCGGCGCGCGCGCCGCAACGCTTCGGCGGTCCAGTCGAGCGGCCGGCGGTAGTGCGTTGCCAGCAGGGCCAGCCGGATCGCCGGTCCCGGCGCCTCGGCCAGCAGGTCGCGCACCAGCCGGACGTTGCCCAGGGACTTCGACATCTTCCGTCCCTCGACGGTGACAAAGCCGTTGTGGACCCAGAAGCGGCAATAGAGGCGGCCGCCATGGGCGCAGGTCCCCTGGGCGATCTCGTTCTCATGGTGGGGGAAGATCAGATCCTGCCCGCCGCCATGCAGGTCGATGGTCCCGCCCAGGTGGCGCCCGATCATGGAGGAACATTCGATGTGCCAGCCCGGCCGGCCACGCCCCCACGGGCTGTCCCAGCCCGGCAGGTCGGGCGTCGAGGGCTTCCACAGGACGAAATCGGCGGGGTGGCGCTTGAAGGGCGCCACCTCGACCCGCGCACCGGCGATCATCGCGTTCAGGCTGCGGCGCGACAGGCGCCCGTAATCCGGGAAGGACGGCACATGGAACAGCACGTGCCCCTCGGCGTCGTAGGCGTTGCCGACCGCCAGCAGCCGCCCGATCATGGCGACGATGTCGGGGATGTGGTCGGTGACCCGCGGCTCCACCGTCGGCCGGCCGACGCCGAGCGCCGCCATATCGGCGTGGTAGGCGTCGAGGAAGCGGCCGGTGACGGCTCCGATCGGCACCCCGGCCGCCTGTGCCGCCGCGTTGATCTTGTCGTCCACATCGGTGACGTTGCGGGCGTAGACGACGTGGGCGAACCGCCGCTTCAGCACCCGGTGCAGCACGTCGAACACAACGGCCGAGCGTGCGTTGCCGACGTGGGCGTAGTCGTAAACGGTCGGCCCGCAGACGTACATCGTCACCCGGTCCGGGTCCGCCGGAACGAAGCGCTCCTTCGTCCGGGTCAGCGTGTTGGTGAGGTGCAGGCTCATGCCCGTCCCCCCGAGGAGGCTCCCTCGGCCGTGCGGTCGTCCGGCGCGTCCAGGAACATCGTCAGGACATCGCGCATCATCTCCTCGTCCAGGTCGCGGACGATGAACACGATGCGGGTCCGGCGATCCGCGCCCGGCCAGGCCGGCAGCAGCACCGGCGGGTGGAAGATGTGCTGGACGCCGTGAATGACCAGGGGCGTGTCGCGTCCCTGGACATTGAGGATGCCCTTGACGCGGAGGACGTCCGGCCCCTTGAGCAGCAGCAGCGCCTCCAGCCACTGGTCCAGGGCTTCCGCCGGAATGGGGTCTTCCACCGTCAGGCAGAAGGCCCGGATGCGTTCGTCATGCCGGTTCACGTCATGATGGTGGTGCCCGCCGCCGTGAGGCTCCCCGTCGTGATGGTGATGATCATGGCCGTGATCATGGTGATGGTGATCGTGACCCTGCTCCCGCCCGGCCTCATAGGCTTCGGCGTTGAGCCAGCGCTGCACGTCGAGGCTCTTGGTCCTGGGGTTGTACAGACCGGCGTCGAACAGGAGACCGGGATCGACCGCACCGTCACGGACAGGAATCAGGGGCGCTGCCGGGTTGAGCGCCCGCAGGCGCCGCTCCAGCGCGGCGGCCGCGTCGTCTCCGGCCAGATCCGCCTTGGTCAGCAGCAGCCGGTCGGCCACGGCCGCCTGCTTGACCGCCTCGACCTGCCGGTCCAGGGTGTCCCAGCCGGTCGCGGCGTCCACCGTGGTGATCACGCCGTCCAGGCGGAAGCGGGCGGCCAGCAGCGGGTCGGTCATCAGCGTGTGCAGGATGGGAGCCGGATCGGCCAGCCCGGTGGTCTCGATCACGACCCGCTCGAAGGCCGCCACCTCGCCACGCACGCGCTTCAGGAACAGGGTCCGCAGCGTGTCGATTAGGTCGCCGCGCACCGTGCAGCACAGGCAGCCGCTGTTCAGCAGCACCAGATCCTCGGACGCCTGCGCGACCAGATCATGGTCGAGGCCGATCGCGCCGAACTCGTTGATGATCACCACGGTCTTTGCCATGTCCGGATGGCGCAGCAGGTGATTCAGCACGGTCGTCTTGCCGCTGCCGAGGAAGCCGGTCAGCAGCGAGACCGGAAGCGGTTGGCTGCCGGAGGTCCAGGGATCGGTCACGGGTGTGCCCTCCAAAAACGGGTCAGGAACGAAAACTCAGAATGAGGGTGCGGCCGACGGCTCCGGCGCGCGGCAGAGACCGCAAACCCCCTGGAGCTCGACGATCCGCCGCTCGCCGCGAAAGCCGTTCATGACCGCGAGCGCGTCCAGGACCCCCGGCAGCGCGTCGCTGTCGACGACACGGGCGTCGCCGCACCGCCCGCACAGCAGGAACAGGGCGGCGTGGTCCGGCCCGGCGGCCGGCCGGGCGATGTAGGCGTTCCAGCTTTCGATCCGCAGCACCAGCCCCTCCTTCATCAGGAAATCCAGGGTCCGGTAGATGGTCTGCGGCTGGAACCGCCGCCCGCACGCTGTCTCCAGGCGGGGGATCAGGTCGTAGGCGCGCAGGGGCCGGTGCTCCCGTCCGAAGATGTCCAGCATCGCCTGCCGGATCGGCGTCATCCGCCGATCCAGGTGAGGATCGCAAGCCGCCGCCACGGCCGTGGCGGGAACCGGTGCCTGAGGGGTGGTCGGTGCATGGAAGCCGTCCATGGCGATCTTCTCCTTGCCGGCCGCCCGGTCGTTGATATATGTAACGTTATAACATTACATTGCATGGCGCAACCCAACCGAACGCCCCTTGACCGGCACAAAGAACGATGTCCGACTCCTTGCCCAACACACGGACGACGCTCCCGCCGCTTCCTTCCCTCCACCGCCCCAGCCGGATGGAAGCGGAGGCGGCCGTCCGCACCCTCATCGCCTGGAGCGGCGACGATCCCGACCGCGAAGGTCTGGCCGACACGCCCGGCCGCGTCGTCCGTGCCTACGAGGAGTTCTTCGCCGGCTACCGGGAGGACCCGGTCGCCACGCTGGCCGCCACGCTGGAACCCGCCGGCTCTTACGACGGCCTGCTGGTCCTGCGCGACATCCGTCTGGAATCGCATTGTGAACACCACATCGTCCCGATCCTGGGTGTCGCCCATGTCGGCTACCTGCCGGCGGGCCGGGTGGTCGGTCTCAGCAAGCTGGCCCGGGTCGTGGACATCTTCGCCCGTCGCCTGCAAAGCCAGGAGGCCCTGACGGTCCAGATCGCCGACACGCTGGATCGGGTGCTCCAACCGCTGGGCGTGGCGGTGGTGATCGAGGCCGCGCACCAGTGCATGACCACGCGCGGCGTCCACAAGCCGGGCACCGCCACCGTCACCACCCGCCTTCTCGGCGCCTTCCGCCATGACGCGGCGTTGAAGGCCGCCTTCACCGCCGCCATCGGTAGCCACAGGGAGACGACACCATGACCGATGCCCCCGCGAACGACCCGCCCGCCCTGGACCGGCGGTACCGCCACCGCTTCACCGATCGCCTGTCGGTGGAACAGGTCGAGGAGGGCACCACGCTGGCGCCCCGGTTCGATGCCGACGGCCTGATCCCGGTCGTCACCACCGACGCCGCGTCGGGCGATGTTTTGATGATGGGGGTGATGAACGCCGAGGCGCTGGCCCGCAGCATCGAAACCGGCAAAGCCCATTACTGGAGCCGGAGCCGCGGAGCCTTGTGGCGCAAGGGCGCCACAAGCGGCCTGGTCCAGACCATCGTGGAGATGAGGATCGACGACGACCAGGACGCGGTCTGGCTGCGGGTGACGGTCAGCGGCGGCGCCAGTTGCCATGTCGGCTACCGGTCCTGCTTCTACCGATCCGTTGCCATCGGCGCAGGCGCGGATGGTCCGGTCGCGCTGCGCTTCACCGAACGCGAAAAGATCTTCGACCCGCGTGCCGTCTACGGCGACGCACCGAATCCCACCCGTCTCTAGACGTGCGAGGCTCCCATCATGCCCCCGACCCGGAGTTCCTCGGCGGACCGCCGCCTTCCCGTGACCGTGCTGTCCGGCTTTCTCGGCGCCGGCAAGACCACGCTGCTCAACCATGTCCTGAACAACCGGGCCGGCAAGCGGGTGGCGGTGATCGTCAACGACATGAGCGAGGTCAACATCGACGCCGACCTCGTCCGCGAGGGTGGCGGCAACCTGTCGCGCACGGAGGAGCGGTTGGTCGAAATGACCAACGGCTGCATCTGCTGCACCCTGCGTGACGACCTGCTGGCCGAGGTCCGCCGCCTGGCCGGGGAGAACCGTTTCGATTACCTGCTGATCGAATCCACCGGCATCGCCGAACCGCTGCCCATCGCGGCGACCTTCGACTTCCGCGACGAGGCCGGCGACAGCCTGGGCGATCTGGCCCGCATCGACACCATGGTGACGGTGGTGGACGCGGTGAACCTGCTGCGCGATTACGGCTCCGGCGACTTCCTGCGCGACCGCGGCGAAACCGCGGGCGACGGCGACGAGCGGACGCTCGTGGACCTTCTGGTCGATCAGATCGAGTTCGCCGACGTGATCGTGCTGAACAAGATCGATACCGCCACGCCGGAACAGGTCGCGGCGGCGCGCACCATCATCCGCGCGCTGAACCCCGCCGCCGATCTGGTCGAGACGGCGCAAGGCCGCATCTCCCTCGACCGCGTTCTGGACACCGGCCGCTTCGACTATGAGAAGGCCCAGGAGCATCCGCTCTGGTACAAGGAGCTGTACGGCCATGCCGAGCATGTGCCGGAAACCGAGGAGTACGGGATCGGCAGCTTCGTCTACCGCGCCCGCCGGCCCTTCCATCCCGCCAAGTTTCACCAGTTCCTTGACCGCTCCTGGCCGGGGGTGATCCGCGCCAAGGGGCATTTCTGGATCGCCACCCGGCCCGACTGGGTGGGCGAATTGAGTCACGCCGGCGCGCTGGTACGCCATCAGGCCATGGGCTTCTGGTGGGCGGGCGTCCCGCGCGAACGCTGGCCCGACCATCCGGAATGGCGCGAGGCCATCGTCCGGAACTGGGACCCGGTCTATGGCGACCGCCGGCAGGAACTGGTCTTCATCGGCTCGGGTATGGACGAGGCGGGGATAAGGACGATGCTGGACGCCTGCCTCGTCGGCTCCGCCGAAACGCCGGCCTTCGAACCGCGTCGCTGGGCGCGCCTGTCCGATCCCTTCCCGGTCTGGCAGCGGGGAGACGCCGGATGATCCGGCGAAACCCCCGGGGCGACCTCCCCGTCGTGGCGGAATCCGCTTTCGTCGATCCGACCGCCATCCTGTGCGGGCTCGTGATCGTCGAGGACGACGTCTTCATCGGTCCCTACGCCGTCATCCGCGCCGACGAGACCGATGCGGACGGCGGCATGGAACCGATCCGCATCGGCCGCGGGTCGAACATCCAGGACGGTGTCGTCATCCACTCCAAATCGGGGGCCGCGGTGACCATCGGGTCGCGGAGCTCGATCGCCCACCGCTCGATCGTGCACGGCCCCTGCACCGTCGGCGACGAGGTGTTCATCGGGTTCAACTCGGTCCTGTTCAACTGCACCATCGGCGACCGGGCGGCGGTCCGGCACAATTCGGTGGTCGAGGGTTGCCGGCTGCCGCCCGGCTTTCACGTCCCCTCTACCACGACGGTGCATTCGGATGCGGACCTGGCCCGCATACCACAGGTGACGGTGGACGTGACCACCTTTTCGGAGGATGTGGCGTCCACGAATGTCGGGCTGGCCGCCGCCTATCGCCGCATCCGCAACGAGTTCTGATCGTCAGCGGCGAACCGGCACGTCCAAGCTCCGCACGCATCGGGGATCACCCGGCTTTCCGCTCCGGTGGAACGCAGCCAAGCTTGCAAAACACGTTATGATATAACATTACTTTTTGGCTTCACCCTCCCGGACAAGGCCATGCCGATCACCGCCAATGCCATGGACGCCGACACCCCGGGCCATGCTCCCGGCCGACGATCCGACGACCGGAGTACCGCCCCCCATGTCGTGCTGTGTCGGACCGCCACCGAATTGTCGGCCATCCGTCAGCCCGGAGTGACTCTGGCCCTGTGGCGCCGCACGCTGCCGACGGGCCTTGCTACCCAACTCGCGCGTTTCACCAACACGGACCAGCCATCCTTCCGGCTCGCCACGACACCGGACGAGGCCGAAGAGGATATCGCCGCCGCCTTTCCGGCGGCCGGCCGCAACTCAGGCCCGCTGCTGGACGACATCGTACGGCTGGTGAGGCTCTACGCGGATCTTGTCGGATGCCCCGGCGTGATGCTGCGGCTGGACAGCGTGGCCGACGACGGCTGCCGCTTCTTCCACGCCGACCATGTCGGATTGCGCCTGCTCTGTACCTACCAGGGGGCCGGCACGCAGTGGCTGCCCGACGAGGCTGCGAACCGTCCGGCGCTGGGGCGCGGCGACAACGACGCCGTGATCGCCGATCCTGACCGGCTCCAAGTGTTCGGCGCCGGCCATGTCGGTCTGCTGAAAGGGGAATCCTGGCCCGGCAACCGGGGCCGCGGCCTCGTCCACCGTTCGCCACCCGCCGACCACTCCGGCCTACCCCGTCTCCTGCTCTGCCTCGACCATGATGACCACTGATCGCCCCCGCTCGCCGCTGGCTGCCTCCGCCCTGGAGCGGATCGTTGCGGCCTTCCTCCTGTGCTTCCTTCTCTGGGCGACGGTCGCCTGGGCATTGGACTGGGGAGCGTTGGATTGACCCTCGCATCGTACAACGGGCCGCCGGACGCCCCGGTGAACGCCCCGGTAGACGCCATCGTCCGGCTGACCGACCTGACGCTGGGCTACCGGCGGCATCCGGCGGTCCACCATCTGTCGGGCGGGTTCCGGGAGGGGTCGCTCACCGCCGTGGTCGGCCCGAACGGAGCCGGCAAGAGCACGCTGCTGAAGGCCGTCGTCGGCGCCCTGAAGCCGTTTGACGGAAAAGTCACTCTGCACGGCCTGACCGCCAGGGATATCGGCTATCTCCCCCAGCAGGCCGAGGTGGAGCGCGACTTCCCCATCGACGTGCTCGACACCGTGCTGCTCGGCCACTGGCGGCGGGTCGGCATCTTCCGGGCCATCGGGCGCACCCTGACGCGGCAGGCCGAGGAGGCCCTGGCCGCGGTCGGGCTCGCAGGATTCGAGCGGCGGCCGATCGGCGCCCTGTCCGCCGGCCAGTTCCAGCGCGTGCTGTTCGCCCGCCTGCTGGTGCAGGACGCCCGGCTGATCCTGCTCGACGAGCCCTTCACCGCCATTGACGCCCGGACGACCGCCGATCTGCTCGATGTCGTGCGGCGCTGGCATGGCGAGCGGCGCACGGTGGTCGCCGTTCTGCACGACATGGAGCAGGTCCGCGCCCATTTTCCCGACACGCTGCTGCTGGCGCGCGAGCCGGTCGCCTGGGGCCGCACCGACGAAGCCCTGAATCCCGCCAACCTCGCCCGCGCCCGCATGATGGCGGAGGCCTGGGACGACAAGGCCGAGGTTTGCCGGAGGTCCTCGTCATGACGCTCTTCGACCTCACCGCCGGTCCCTTCCTGGAATTCGCCTTCATGCGCCGGGCGCTCGCCGCCTGTCTGGCGCTGTCGCTGGGCTGCGGACCGGTGGGGGTTCTGCTGGTGCTGCGGCGGATGAGCCTGATGGGCGACGCCATGTCCCACGCCGTGCTGCCGGGTGCGGCCATCGGCTTCCTCGCCGCCGGCCTGTCCCTGTGGGCGATGGGAATCGGCGGCTTTCTCGCCGGGCTGGCGGTCGCGCTGCTCGCCGGGCTGGTCTCGCGGGTCACGGCCCTGCGCGAGGACGCCAGCTTCGCCGCCTTCTACCTGATCTCGCTGGCCGGCGGGGTGCTGATCGTCTCGCTGCGCGGCAGCAACGTCGATCTGATGCATGTGCTGTTCGGCACCATCCTGGCGGTGGACGACGCCGGCCTGCTGCTGGTCGCCGGAATCGCGACCGTCACCCTGCTGACGCTGGCGCTGCTCTACCGCCCCATGGTGCTGGAGTGCTTCGATTCCGGCTTCCTGCGCGCGGTCGGCGGTGCGGGCGGACGGTTGGGGGCGGCCTGCCACCTCGTCTTCCTGGTGCTGGTGGTCCTCAACCTCGTCGGTGGCTTCCAGGCGCTCGGCACGCTGATGGCGGTGGGGCTGATGATGCTGCCGGCCGCATCCGCGCGCTTCTGGGCCGAAGGGGTCGTCGCGCTGGCGCTGATCGCCATGGGTCTGGCCTTCGCCTCGGGCATCGGCGGGCTGCTGCTGTCCTTCCATTTCAACCTGCCCTCCGGACCGGCCATCGTGCTGGCCGCCGGGGGCGGGTATCTGCTGTCCCTCACCCTTGGCCCGGTCGGCAGCCTGCGGACGCGCTGGTTTCCCGGCCGGCATCGGGAGGCTTGATTCCCGTGATTCCTCCCAAGGAGAAGCACCCATGAAACGCACGTTCGCCGCCTCGCTGGCCACAGCGCTGGCGCTCTTCGCGCTGCCCGCCCTGGCCGAACCGGTGAAGGTGGTGGCCACCTTCACGATCCTCGGCGATATGGTCCGCCAGATCGGCGGCGACGAGGTCGCGGTGACGACCCTGGTCGGCCCCGACGGCGACGCCCACGTCTACGAGCCGACCCCCGCCGACGCCCGCGCGCTCGGCTCCGCCAACCTCGTCGTCGCCAACGGTCTGGGGATGGAGGGCTGGATCGACCGGCTGGTCAAGGCGTCCGGCTACAAGGGGCCGGTCACCGTCACCAGCACGGGCGTCAAGCCGATCGCCGGCGAGGAGGAGGAGCACGATCATGATCATGGTCACGGCCACGATCACGGTGCCCATGACCCGCACGCCTGGCAGTCGGTCGCCAACGCGAAAATCTATGCCGACAACATCCTGAAGGGGCTGGTCGCCGCCGCTCCCGACAAGGCCGCCGCCCTGCGCGCCAACCACGCCGCCTACAAGGCCAAGCTCGACGCAGTGGACGCCGAGATCAAGACCGCGCTGAAGCCGATTCCGCGCAAAGACCGCAAGATCGTCACCTCGCACGACGCTTTCGGCTATTACGCCAAGGCCTATGGCGTCACCTTCCTCGCCCCCGTCGGCGTATCGACCGAGGCGGAAGCCTCGGCGGGCGACATCGCCAAGCTGATCCGTCAGATCAAGAAGGAGAAGATCAAGGCGGTCTTCGTCGAGAGCATCGCCGACCCGCGCCTGCTAGAGCAGATCACGCGGGAGACCGGCGCGCGCATCGGCGGGCGGGTCTATTCCGACGCCCTCTCCGCGGCGGACGGTCCGGCCGCGACCTACATCGACATGATGCGCTACAATCTGGGCCAGTTCACCAAGGCGCTGGCACCCGCCTCCTGACGACGGATACGGCGGAGCGGGAAATGTCCCGCTCCGCTCAGCCCTCGCTCAGTTGGTGGAGCGGCGCGCCAACGCGTGCTCCACCACCACGCTTTTCAAGGAGCGAGGCACACGGGTGCGCTCGATCCACATCACCGAATAGCCGGCCAAGCGGCATTCGGCTGCCAACTCGCGACCATTCTCGTAGCGGTGCTGGTCGAGCGTCGGCCATTCGTCCAGCATCCGATAGTCGAAAGGCCGCCTCAGCCGGAAGTCGTTAAATCCCTGGAAGAATTTGGGATGCAGCAGCACCGGCTTGGCCTGACGCCAGGAGCGTGCGCCAAAGAAGCGGTTGTTGGTCACCCCGCTCATTGCAGCGCCCGCGACATCGGCAAGCCCCTCACCTCCTGGACGAGCCCCTCCAACATGCGTCCCGTGCGCGCCGGTCCGTGCAGGGCGACAAGACGATCCACCGCCTCGATCATCATCGCCCAGGCCACGGTGCGTTCGGACACGTCCTGTTGACTCCACAAGCCCCGCACCAGCGCCAGCGCATCCTCCAGTTCCGCAAGCCCGTCATCGGCCTCGCTCATTCCTCATCTCCATCGGATGGCCCTAGATATGTTATGATATAACATATCTTTTCATCGATGCGACTCGTCTTGCAGCTCCCTGGCGCCCTGTCGTAGCATCCGGTGACGGTCCGAAACATCGCGGGCGGAGAGCGGAATATGGATGCCGGAATGCATTCCCCCATGCGGCGCCGGAGCGTGCTGTGCGGCTTGGCGGCAGCCGGGACTTGGCTTCTGCCGGGCACGGCGGCGCAGGCGATCACGGCCCGGCCCTGGTCGGATTACGGTGCCGTGCTGGACACCGCCTGCGGCGCGTCCCTTGACCACAAGCGCCAGATCGCGGCGGTGGAACAGGCGCTCGGCATGAGCTTACCCGATGCCCGCCTGATCGGCGTCCTGCAACGGACGGCCTGCCCGACCTGTGGATGCCTGCTAGTGCCGCCGGGGACCGGACCCACCTCCTTTTGAGCGCAGCGCGTCGGTTCGGCATTGCCTTGACGCTGGCCGCCGGCTTGACGGCGGCGTCCGGCGGTGTGCAGGCGCACCCCCACGTTTTCGTGGAGGTCGGCTTCGGCCTGCAGTTCATCGACCGTGCGCTCGAAGCGATCGACGTCACGTGGCGGTTCGACGAATTCTACAGCCAGGCCATGCTGCCCGATTACATGAAGAAGGGTGAAAAGCAGTTGTCGCCCCAAGGAGTGAAGGGGCTGTATGACGATGTTTTCCGCTTTCTGGCGGACTATCGCTTTTTCACCGACGTCAGTGTTGACGGCGTCCTGATGAATCCGGTGAAGGCGACGGGTTTCATGGCGCGGGTCGACCGGGGAGCGCTGGTCTTCACCTTCCTGGTTCCGCTGCCCAAGCCGATGACGGCCGGCACGCTCGACCTGATCGGCTTCGATCCCGAATACTTCATCGAATACACCTTGGCCGGACCGCCCGAGATCCGGGGCAAGCCGCCGCGCCACACTTGCAAGACCCGGCGCTTCCAGCGCGACACCGAAATCACCGGCCCCGTCGGCGTCGCCGGACTGTCCTGCACCATCGGATGACACGTATAAGGCTTCTCTTCCTTGCCGCAGCGCTCGCCATATGGCTGGCCGCCGGCACAACCGCCGGCGCGAATCCTCTGGCCGGGAGACTTGCCCCTCCATCCGAGGGGACCACCCTACCCGTCGGAGCTTTGCCGGAACCGTTGCGCGGGGCGTTACAGACCCTCAACGCCGCTCAGGCCGATCTGAATCGGCAAATGACGGGGGTGCTCAGCGACATCCGCGACCAGGGATCGGTGGCTGCCGGAGCTTGGCTGTGCCTGATCGCCTTCGGTTACGGTGTTCTGCACGCGCTTGGCCCGGGACATGGAAAGCTGGTTGTCACCTCCTATTTCCTGACCCGGCGGGCCCGGCTGATGCGGGGTATCCAGATGGCGTCGATGGCGGCGCTGGCTCAGGCACTGGCGGCCATTCTGCTGGTCGGCGTTCCGGTTGTGCTGCTCGGCATGACCCGCGCCAGCGCCATGGCGGGGGCCTGGTATCTGGAGTTGGGCAGCTATGCCCTGATGACCGGAATCGGATTTCTTCTGCTGGTCCGCGCGGCGCGCGGTAAGATCGGCTGCACCCACGATCACGCCGTGACGCCCTGCCGCCGCCATGGAAGCAGCCCTGGAAACGGCCTCGTCGGGTTGCGACGGGAAAACACCGGCTTCACGCTGACGAGCCTTGCGGTCGGCGCGCGACCCTGTTCGGGTGCGGTGCTGGTCCTGCTGTTCACGCTTGCCAACGACATCGTGCCGGCCGGCCTTCTGGCGGTCCTGGCAATGGGGGTGGGCGTCGCGCTCACCACATCGGCCTCCAGCCTGATCGGCATCGGGGCGCGGCATGGGCTGGAAAGTCTGCTGATGGAGAGGCCGCGCGCTCTGGCCGTGGCGCAGCGCGGACTGGCGCTGGTCGGTGCCGCTCTGATCACGCTGGTCGGAGCGACGCTCTCACTGCTGACTTTGGGCATCGGGTAGGGAGTTGACCAAGGCGTGCCCGCCATCGTTGCCGCTGCGGTCGCAGGGATAAACCCATGCAGAGGCGTTGCCACGGCGGCGGTGGCGGCCCCCAGTGGTGGCGGTATCCACCCTGGATGCCGCCGCCCTCGTACAGACCCTCGGCGACGGAAGTGCGGACGGCGCGGGTCACCGCCACCCAGGAGCGCGCCGGCCGGAGGCGCCGCACGGCGGGCAGCCATTCCTCCGCCGTGCGGGTCAGCTCCAGCAGGTAGAGCTGGCGCTGCCGATCGGTGAGGCGCTGCCCCTACGAAGCGTTGCCGCCCTGGTTCAAGCTCCGCCGCATGCGGGCTGCGGCGGTTGTGCTGGAACGGGCCCGATCGGTTCTGACCGACTGGATGGACGGGAACGTGCTGCCCTGGCTCAACTCCGAAGCCGATGCCATGCGCCGGATTCTCGCCGCGCAAGGGACCGGATCGTTGTGGCCGATGTGACCGCACTACGGCACCGCGGGACCGTCCTCCTGATCGAGCAGACCTTGCTCGCGGGCGCGGTCGAGCAGCGCCTTGACGCTCGACCGCGCCCAGGTCCGCGCCCCGGTTTTGGTGAGAACGCCCTGGCGTTCCAACTGCCGGCCGATGCGGGTGAGGGTCACCGCGACGCGGACGGCTCGTCATGGATCGTGGTCAAAGGTGCCCCCGAAAGCATCCTTGACATGTGCTCGCTGGAACTGACCCATAGCGGCGGGCGTCCGCTCGACATCGACCACTGGCGCCGCATGGCCACGGACACTGGTGCCCAGGGATTGCGCTTGTTCGCGCTCGCCTATCGGCGAGCCCGCCCCGCGGCGGATCGCCTGAACTTTGCGGACGTCGAAAGTGGCTACACCATGCTGGCTCTCGTCGGTATCGTCGATCCTCCGCGCGAGGAAGCGATCCCTGTCGCCTACCCAAAGCGATGGTGGTAGTCGAAGCCGCCAAGGAGGTGTCGCATCCAGACATGAGCCACCGTTGCCAGTGGTAGTACGGTCGCTCAGCGAGCCCGGTCGAAGTCGTCGGCCTTCAGGCCGCCCCGCAACAGCAACAGCACCGGCTCTCCGGCGTCGAGCGTGATGACAGGCGCCCGGCCGAGCAGATCCTTGGCCGCTTTGTCGAGCGGGCGGTCGATGCTGTGTCCGAGGATGCCGCCGATCAGGCTGCCGCCCCCGGTCAGCGCCGCCGCCGCAACATCCACCGCCGTGCTGGCGGCAATCAGCAGTCCGGTCTGGAGCCACGGCACCTCCACCGACCCAGCCAGCCCCGCCGCACCGGTGACGTCTGCTCCGACCGCCGCTACGCGCACCGTGTCGTTGCGCGGCCAGGGCCGGGTGATCACCGGGTTGGCCACCTCGATGCGCGTCTGCCCCCTGGTGACCCCGCTGCCCACATCCAGCGTCACCACGGAGCCGCCGGGCACCGCTAGGCAAGAGAAGCCGGCATCCCAGACGTCCTGCGTCACGTGCGCGGTGACGATTCCGCCACGCTCGGTCACCACCCGGTTCACCGTGAGCAAGGGGATCGGCGTGCCCGGCGGCACGAGGCAGTCGGAGCCGGCGGCGACGAAGTCAGACGTCCCGGCCTGGGCGGCGGCAACGGTCGTGCCCTCCTCCTTGCGGCTCCAGCCGCCGACGCCGGCCTCCATCGCCTTCTTGCGCAGCTCGTCCTCCTTCGGCGGGGCCTTGGCCTGCGGCCGTGCTGGCGGAGGCGGTTCCTTCTTCTCGATGCGGGGTGCCGGTGGCGGGGCTGGCGCCGGTTTGGGCGCCATGTCCTCGTAGCTGGGCAGCCGCAGCTCCGGCTGGGTCGGGCCGAGCGCGACCGACAGCTTCGGCAAGCTTCCCCCTCCCTGGCTGCGGCCCAGCATGTAGGCGGCCAGCCCCAGCCCGATCACGGCAGCCGCCACCAGCAGGATGCGGACGACGTGCGGACCGGAGGTGATCACCCGGTGACGGGTCAGCGGATCGGGCGGCAGCGGCGGCGGGGTGTCGTTGACCGATGTCACGGGCGGGTCCTCCGGATGTGCACCTCCTGCATGCCAATCGCCAGCAGCAGGTGGTCGTGGATGCCAGCGACGCGGTAGGTGGCGTTCATCCGGCCATACTGGACGGGGATACGGGTGCCGTCGGCGCCGATGCGCCAGAGGATCGGCGCCCCGTAGGCGCCGAGCGCGCCGGGGGTGAAGTTGATCACTGTCACCTCGCCGTCGTCGCACACCGGCGGTTGGCCGTCCGCGGTGGGTACCGGCCGCCACTCCGGCGTGTCGCCGTCGAGCGTGTAGGTGCAGCGCCGATCCCGGTAGGCCAGCTCGGTGGTGCGGTCCCACCGGTCGCCTCCCGTTGCGACCGAAACAGCCCTGGCCTGACCGTTCAGGGTGGCGAGATAGTCCTCGGGGTAGCGCCAGCGCACCTCGACGTGGTGGGTGCGCCTGTGGGTCTCGACGTTTAGGTCGTACTTGCGCTCGCTGGTGAAGAGGGAGATCTGCTGGTTGAGGCCGGCGCGGCGCGGCATGAAGGCGATGCACTCGATGCGCTGCGGCCCTTTGCCAAAGCTGTAGGGTTGGTGCGGGATCCACACCTGGGCACCCGGCGCCACGATGTCGCGCACCACTTCGCCCGGCTTCAGACAGACCAGCGTCTGGTTCCCCTCGGCCATGTAGACGAGGTATTGCAGGTCGGGCTGGTACCAATATTCGCAGCTCTTGCCCTTGAAGCAGGTCAGACTCGGCAGGTCGAGGGCGGCCTCGTTGGCCTGCCCGACCCAGCTGCGGGTCTGCGCCCGCGACGGCCGCGGTCCGGCCTTCTCCTTCGGCTCCCGCTCCATCGCCGTCGGCGGGATGTGCAGGTCGGCCAGGGTGTAGGGGCGTTGCGGGGGGACGGGGCCGGCGATTGGTGCCGAGGGCGGCTCGATGGCGCAGGCGGCGAGCAGCGGCAGCACCAGCAGGGAAACGGGGAGTCTCATGGCTGGGGCTCCATCGTTTCGGACGGGGGAATGGGGTGGGCCTTGGCCGGTTCCTTGGCCTCGGCCTTCAGCGGGGTGCCGCTGGGCTCGGAGAAGCCGGAGATCGAGACGCCGTCGAGCGCACCGTCGCGCGAGGGGCCGTCCACGGTGACCACGGCGGCGCTCATCAGCATCTTCGAGCGCGGCTTGAAGTCCCGGTACACCGTCTCGGTCCACACCACGTAGAAGGTCGAGGTGCCGGTCTTGGAGTCGGCCTCGCGCTCCTGGACGCGGATGTCGGCGACGTCGCGGGTCCAGCCCTCGGCCGGAGCGAGGTCGGCCGCCAGCAGGGCGTCCCATTTGCGCTCGGCGTCGCCGATCAATCGGGCACGGGCGGCGGCGCGGTCCTTGGCAAGCATCACCGGGTCGGTACCGATCTGCCGCTGCCAGCGGACGAACCACTGGACGGCGTTGATCCGGGCGCCCTTGGTCACGGTGATGGTGTTGTCCAGCAGCACGAGGCGCTGGTGGCCGTCCATCGCCTGCTCGACGCGGTAGACCGGCTTGTACTTGGCAATCTCCACCAGCAGGCCCGCGATGCGCAGGTTGTCCCAGGTCATCAGGGAGCCCCAGGACAGGCCGAGCACGGCCAGGGCGAAGGTCCAGCGCTTCAGCCGCAGCGCCTTGGCCTCGCGGCTGGCGCGGTAGGTCATGGCGGCGAGGTACTTCGCGCTGTCCGGCACGGCGGCCGGCGGCGGGTCGTAGACGTTGACGACGCGCTCCTTCATGACGGATCAGTCTCCCTTGTCGCCGGCCGGACGGTCCAGGCCGGATGGTTTGCCCGGCGGGTCCTGCGGCCGTTCGGTGGCGTTGGAGGCGGAGCGGCGCAGCCACGACTCTTCTCCGCCCCAGCGTTCGATGAGCCGGCTGGCCTGCCCGCGGGTGAGATTGGGATCGACAGTGCGGCCGGCGGCGAGCCGGTCGAGCTCGCCGCGCTGGGCGTCGGTCATCGGCTTGTCCCAGCCGCTGCCGCGCGAAGCCGAGGACTGGGCACCACCGAAGCGGCCGCTCGGGTAGCGGCGCCCGGTCGAAGCACCGGCGGCCCCACCGCCAGTTCCGCCACCCGCACCGCCCACACCACCGGTGCTGCCGATGGACGCTGTCGCGCCGCCCGCGATGTGGCGCAGACCGCCCCATGCCGCCAAGGCGCCACCGGTCAGGCTGCCGGGTGCCCCGGAGGTGGCGGCCGCCGCGCCGGCCATGCTGCGCATGCCGAGCCAGCCGGCGGTCCAGAGTGCGGCCAGCGCCGTCATGCCGTCCATCACCGGGCCGCCGTTGACCAGGCCGGCGGCGGCGCGCGGCGCCTTGATCGCCAGCACGAAGATCGCCGCTGCCAGCACCGCCACCCCGAACGCCTGGGCCAGCGTCGGCGTGCCGGTGAAGGTGAGCGCCAGCAGCGTCGCGCTGCACATGGCGATGATGCAGCCGAGCACCAGCAGCTTGAGCGCGGTGGCTGCGATGTAGCCGATAGCGCGCTCGGCCACGAAGCTGGTCGGCCCGAGCACGGCGAAGGGGATGGCGAGATAAGCGGCCAGCGACAGCAGGCGGTATTCCAGGAAGGCGAGGAAGACCTGGATGGCCAGGATGCAGAAACTGACGATCACCACCAGGGCGGCGAGCAGGAAGATGACGATCTCGACGAAGTTCAGGAAGAAATCGACCGGCCCGAGCATCTCCTTGACGCGCTGCATCAGCGGGATCACCGCCTGGATGCCGAGGTGAGCGATGTAGCCGGGATCGTCGAGGGCGAAGCCGCCGCCGGGCACGAGGTTGAGCCCCTGCTGCGCCGCCGCCTGCATCAGCGCCGCCGAGCCGGCGGGGAACCACTCGACCAGCGCGCCGATGGCGGCGAACTTCAGCAGCATGCGCAGGAAGGGTCCGTGCACCGCCGCCTTGCCCTCGAACAGCCAGAGCAGCAGCGCCAGTGTGTAGGACAGCATCATCAGCAGGCGCAGGGCGGTCTGCACGTCCGGCCCGAGCAGGCCAAGGCCGGTGACCACGGCGGCGGTGAGCTGGTGCAGGACGACCGAGAGGGCGCTGACGTCCATGGCCGGTCACTCCCGCACGGGGCGGGCCGGCACCGGCCGCTCATACCGGCCGATGCCCTCCCAGGCCGGGTTGCTGCGCTCCAGCCGCTCCAGGGCCGACGCCCCCGTGTCTGAGCGGACGGTGAGCACCAGGGCCACGGCGCCGATGATGCTGACGAACAGCATGGCGCTGAGGGCGAGGAGAATGCCGCGCATCGTCATGGCTCAGCTCCCCGGAGCGCCGTAGGTGTCGAGGCCCTGCCAGTTGATGCGCGTGTGCTGGCGGGCGCGCTCGACGGCGGCCTGCTCGTAGTCGAGCTGGGCCTCCGCCGCCCGGTGGTGGACGGCCTGCATCATCAGGAGCTGGCCGGCGACCTCGGCGTTGAGCAGCGTCGCCTGGGTGCCGGCGTCGATGGCACAGGTCTGGCCGTCGCAGGCCTTCAGCGCCGCCATCAGCGCCCGGGCGCGGGCCGGGTAGTCCTCGATGCCGGTCATGACGTCGGCCGAGACCAGCTTGCTGGCCCGGCTGGAGTCCCGGGCGAGGCGCGCCTGCTCGGCCTGATGCTCCGCCAGGGCCGCGGCGCTCATCCCCTCAGGCAAGTTGTCGGGGTAGAGGTCGGCGAACTGCTGCCCGACGCCATCCAGGCTCCACAGCACCCGGTCCACCAAGCCGGCCGCCCAGCGGGCGTCGCCGAGCCGGACGGCCACTTCGACGCGGGTGTCGAGGTCGGCCAGGGCACGCATGCGGATCATGTTGTCGATCTGGGTCAGCATGTGCGCGGTCTGGGCGATGATCTCGACCTCCTGGCGCTGCACCATCTCCTCGACGATGCGCGGCCGGCTCTCCACGATCGGGCAGCCGGGCGCCTGGGTGCCGCCGTTCCCCGTCAGGCTGGAGCCGGCTCCCACGGCGGCGCCGACCGGGCCGCCGGTGACGTAGCCGGCGACGGCGGACAGCGCGGTGCCGAACAGCCCGTCGCCCTCCTCGGAGAAGCAGCCGCCTCCGCCACCACCGCCGAAGAAGCTGTTGAGCAGCCCGCCCAGGAAGGCGTGGGCCGGAGGCGGGCCGGCGGTCAGGCCGACCGTGAGGGCGAGCGCCGCGGTCGCGGCGCGCAGGGTGCTGGTCCTCATGGGGTTTCTCCTTCATGAAGCGTCTCCAGGGTGTCGGCGGCCTCGGCCAAGCCGTGACGGCGCAGCCACTCGGCGGCGAAACGCTGCGGCCCAACCTCGGTCCTCAGTTCGAAGGCGCGGCGCTTGTGGGCGGCCCCGCCGCAGCCGCAGACCGCCAGGGCGGCGGGATCGAGGGTGAGCTGGCCGAGCCGGCTGCCCTCGGGGGTCTTGAAGAAGACGTCGCGGCGCGGCATGGCGCGGGCGACTTGGCCGGCCTGGGTGGCGTTCAGCCCCCAGTCGCGCAGGATGCTCCGCTTGGCGGCGTTGGGGTCGGCCAGCAGCACCAGGACCTGGATGGTCTTCAGCATCGCCGCGATGGCCGAGCCCTCGATGTCGTCGAGCTGGTGGGTGGCCAGCACCAGGGCGACGTTCTTCTTCGGCCCGCGCCGGCGCAGCTCGTCCAGATCGGCCGGCTGGTGCTTCAGCGCCTTGAACGCCTCGTCCACCAGGAACAGGGTCGGCCGGCCGTCCTCGAACAGCCGGTAGAAGCGGCGGAACAGCGCCTTGATCACCGGGGCGGCGCCGGGGCCGCGGTCGATCAGCGCGCCGATGTCCACCGTGGTCCAGGCGGAACCGAGGAAGCGGTCCTCGGCCGCATCGACGAGGTCGCCGTAGGGACCGCCGCGGCAATAGGGCTCCAGCGCGATGCGGATGATGTTGTCCTGCACCAGATGGGCGAGGTGCGACAGCGTGCGCTCGCTTGGTGGCGAGACCGCCAGCAGGTGCAGCGCCGCGTCCACCGCGTCGCCGGCTTGCGCCGCCGACAGGTTGCCTGGCGCCAGCACGCCCTGAAGGCGCAGCAGGTCCATGACGAAGCCGTGGCCCCAGGCGAAGCCGTTCGGGGTGGCGACGTCGGCCAGCGGCTGCAAGGCAAGGTCGCCGAGCGCGCCGTCGCCGGAACCCATGGACAGGAACTCGCCGCCGGCCGTCCAGGTCGCCACCAGCGACGTGCTCTCGGTGGCATCGACGTCGATCCACACCACGCGCCCATTCGGCACCCGAGCGAGGAACTGGTGGCCCATGAAGGCCAGCACGGTGGACTTGCCGGTGCGCGGCGGGCCGATCACCAGCGCCGCCCCGTCCTGGCCCTGGTGGATGTCGAGCATCAGCGGCGTGCCGCCCTCGGCCTCCAACTGCATCAACGGATCGCATTTGAGATGCGGGTTCCGCTCGGGTCCGCCCCAGGCCGACGACAGGATGAGGAAGTCGGCGAGCTGGACCTGGGTCAGCGGCACCTTGCGCGGGTTCGGGCGCACGTGGCCGGGCAGCGTGCCGTACCACGCCCGCTCGGCCCCCCAGGTCTCCTCGATGACGGTAAAGCCCAGCGTGCGCAGCGCCTTGACGACCTCGCCCCGGCGCTCCTCCACCTCCTCGACACTGCGGCCCCACAGCACGGCGGTGGGCGTCATCCAGCCGGAGCTGGTGCCGGCCTGCTCGGCCTCCAGGCGGGCGGCCTCGGCCTCCAGCGCCTCCATGACGCCGACCGGGTCGTGGCGCAGGGCGGCGTAGCCGCCGACCGCGCGCAGCAGAACGGAGCGCCAGTCGTAGGAGGTGTCGTCGTGCTTGCGCCACAGGGCGGCGAAGACGCCGCGCGCCTGGACGTGGTCCATCGCCTCGAAGCGCACCGACCAGCGGAACTCGAACGGCAGCGTGTCCAGCACGTTGAGCAGGCCGGGGTGGCTGGTCTTGGGATAGCCGCCGATGCCGATCAGGCGGACCGGCCACTCGGCCCCGCCGTTGCTCCAGGCCGGGAACGAGCCGGGCTTGAAGCCGACATCCACGAGGTTGGCCTTGATCGGGAAGCCGGGAATGTCGGGGGCGATGACGTGGCCCTGGTACAGCGGCGAGACGCAGTTGTGCAGCAGGGTCTGCACGCCGTCGTCGTCCAGCATGCGCGCCCAGCCGACGGCGCGGCCGAGCAGGGAGGCGAACTGGAGCACGAGCTGGCGAAACGGCTCGACGTGGTCGCGCATGACGTCCGGCTTGGCGCGCTCCGGCGGGTTGCGGGTGAACCAGGACGCCACGGTGCGGGTGGTGGGCCGGGACGGCGTGTAGGTGATCGCCACGAAGGTGCGGGTGCGGAGCTGCCGGCCGGCGTCGTCGAGGCGGTCACGCCGCTCCCGGTCGATCAGTTCGGAGACCGGGTGTGTGCCCGTGCTGCGGGGATAGCCGGCAACGGTCCGGCGCTGCATCTCGAAATGGAAGGTCCAGCCGCCGGTGAAGGGGAAGAGGACGTTGCCGGCGGCGAGCGCCGTCTGCATCCGCTCGGCCGGGTCCTGGCCGTCCTGGTCGCGCCCGCCGTACTCGACCACGGCCATCAGCGCGCCGTCCTCCTCCAACAGCACCACGCCGGGCCAGACGAAGCAGTCCCACGGCAGGTGCCGCGACAGGGAATCGAAGCCGTCATCGAAGGCGGTCAGGTCGAGCATGCCTCACCTCGGGGCGCGGTAGGACGAGAGGGACAGCGAGCGGCCGCGGGTACGCAGCGCCCGCAGCAGCCAGGCCGAGGCGTTCTGGCGGACGATCTCCAGCCACCAGGGATCGCGACGGGTCAGATAGCGCGCCGTCAGGAAGACGAGCAGGAACCCCGCCACCGCCTGGGGGATGGCGCCCAGCGCCAGCCACAGCTCCGCTGCCAGCCAGACGGCGATGGCCAGCAGCTCCATGGGCACGCCGAGCGGCATCTTGGTCGGCCGCACCGAGGTGCGGCGGACCGGCTTCTCCCAGCCGTCGGGAACGGACGGCGGCGGCAGCGGGGTCTCCACGGCTCAGCCCCCCGCCAGCGCGATGATGGCGTCGCGCGCCCCATAGGCGGCGGCACCGGCCACGGTGAAGACGAACACCACCACCCCGGCGATGCGGGAGAACATCGCCGCGACCAGCGCCAGCAGCAGTCCGGCGGTCACCGCAATCGGCACGAAGTTGGTGTCGAACACCGCCTGCCAGGACAGCAGCTCCGCCCCGAGGTTGGCGATCACCTGGGCGTGCGCCGGCATCGCCGTCCACGCCAGCACCAGCGCCAGGGCCAGTCCCCGGCGCGCGTTACCGTTGCTCTGCATGCTCACCTCCACCGTCAAGTTCCCCACCCCCAGCGGGCGGAGGACGAATCCCCGGTCCGGGTCGAAGCGTTCGACCTGGACGATCTCGTTGACGAAGCGCCGACCTGTGTGGTCGCGGGCGAGGTGCACCACCGCGTGCACCGCCTTGGCGATCCAGCGCATCTGCAAGGCGTCCATGGCGACGCCACCGAGGCCGACCATCTGGGCGATGCGGTCGAGCGCGTCCCAGGCCGAACCGGCGTGCACGGTGCACAGCCCCGGGTGCCCGGTGGTCCAGCCGACCACCATCTGCCGCGCCTCGGCCCGGCGCACCTCACCCAGCACCAGATGCGTCATCGGCACGCGCAGCGCGTTGGCGACCAGCGTCTCCAGGGTGACCGGCGGGTCGGCCCAGGGGTCGGCGACCATGGCGTAGGCGTGCGGGCACGGCGGCTCGAACTCGTAGGGGTCCTGCAACACCGCCGGCAGCCCGGTGAGGAAGGCGGTTTCCTCCAGGCAGGCGCGCAGCAGCGTGGTCTTGCCGGTGTCCACGTCGCCGGCGATCACCACGGTGCGGCGCCCGTCGATCAGGCGGCGGATCAGACGCGCCTGGAGTGTTGTCGCGGCGCCGGACAGCACCCAGTCGTCGAGGGTGATGCGCCCGCGGTAGGGCTTGCGGATCGAGCAGGCCGGGCCGGTGGTGACCGGCTCGATGTCGGCGTGGATCCGCTCGCCGGTCTCCGGCAGCGTGACGTCGAGGGTCGGCCGGTCGCGGCGCAGCTCCTTGCGCTGGAAGCCGGCGACGTAGGCGAGGAAACGACGGACCTGATCGGGATCGGCGTCGCGCACGAACTCCGGCGACGGGCCGTTCTTGACCAGCACCCGGCAGGTGCCCCGCCCGCGCAACGGCGGCAGCACCAGGACGTTGGCGACGTCCTCGCGGGACAGCAGGTCGCCGAACAGCCCATCCATCAGCCGGCGCAGGGCCAGCAGCAGCATCTCGCGCCGTGCCGGCTCGTCGATGACCACCAGTTCGGTCATGGCGTCCCTCCCGGCCGGCGGCCGCGGCGCTTCCACTCCTCCAGGATCGCCGCCCGGGTCTCGGCCACCGCCTCGTCGTCCACCTCCAGGCCGACGTTGAGCAGGGCAAGCTGCGTCACCATCATGTCCTCGATGCGCAGGATGGTGGCCTCGATCTGGTCCTCCTCGACGCGGGCGCGGGCCAGCGCCGACAGGCCGCGGTCGACCACCAGGGCGACGGCCTCGGCGAAGTGGCGCAGCCGGTGGCGCTCCTGGACGATCTCGATCTGCCGGGCCAGGGCCTCGGGGATGCGGGCGGAGATGTGGCGCAGCTTGCCCGGGGTGTCGGCGTCGTGGCTCATGGTGGAGCGGCTCCCTTCACATGATGGTCTTGCGGCGGGACGGGCGGACGGAGCGCGGCGGCTTCGCGGGGACGTCCGGTCCAGCCCCCTGCCCGCCCGGGACGCCGAACCAGCGGTTGGCCTCGGGCCGGGGTGTCCAGCCACGGGCCGGCGGGCCGTAGAAGGGTTTCCAGGCCGGATCGGCGTACGGGTGCAGGCGGGTGGCGCGGATCGGCTTGCCGTAGCCGAAGACGATCAGGTCGTTGCCGTCCATCTCCAGCGCCGCGTGCATCGGCAGCACCGGGCGGCGGTCCACCCGCACCCCGCGGCTGACGGTGGGGAACAGGTCGAGCAGGCCCTTGGAGGTCGAGCGTGTCGGCACCTCCTCGATGGCCTCGCCGACCATTCGGCTGATCCGCTCGGCCTCGTCCGAGGAGTTCGGGCGGAAGACGACGAGGCGGGTGTTGGCGGTCAGTCCCTTGCCGTAGCGCTCCTCGACCTCGCCCAGGCTCTGGGCGAGCAGCAGCAGGCGGATGCCGTACTCGCGGACGTAGCGGATCCATTCCGCGGCCTCGGGCATGCGGAACTGGAGGAACTCGTCGAGCGCCACCAGCAGCTTCCAGCGCCGCGCCCGCCCGTCGTCGGCGAGAGATCGGTCGACGGTGAGGAAGTCGATCATCTGGGTGAGGATCAGGGTGAAGACCCGGCGCAGGCGCCGCGCGTCCATCGGCCGGGCGACGATGTAGAGCGTCACCGGCCGCTCTCCGGCCACGAGGTCGGCAATCGAGAAGTCGCTGGCGGCGGTCTGCGCCTCCAGCACGCTGTCCTCGAACTCGGCGAGCAGCACCGAGGCGGTGACGTAGACGGACTTGCGGTAATGCAGGCTCTTGTCGACCGCCCCGCCCCGGCCGCCCTTGCGGGCCGGCGGGTCCTTCTTGCCGTCCTCGTCCGGCTCGGCATCGGCGGCGACGCTCTTGTCCCACAGCTCCTGGGCGGCGCGCTGCGCGGTCGGGTGAACGCCCTCGGCCAGCATCAGCGTCAGCCCGTCGTCGCCGAGCAGGATGTGCCGGCGCGCCCCGGCCAGCGACTTCTCCCCGTCGGCCGCCGCGGTGAGGAGATAGACGAAGACGCCGGTGAGGTAGGAGAAGGCGGCGTTGCGCCAGTGCCCCTCCTTCTCGCCCTCGGTGAGGATGCGGGCGGCGTGCTGGCAGTCCGGCACCAGATGCGGGCCGGGGCGCACCGCCATCAGCGGGTTGTAGCGGGGACCGCCGGGCCGGGCGAGGTCGAGCACGATGACGTCGCCGAAGCGCTCGCGCGCCGCCCCGCTGTCGCCGGCCATGGCGCCCTTGAAGTCCCAGACGACAGCGCTCTCACGCCAGCCGGCGAACAGGGTGGGCAGCACCGTGGTGGTGGTCTTGCCCGAGCCGGTGGGGCCGATTGCCAGCACCGGCTGCAGGGTGCGCTCGCGCAAGGGGCGGCCGTTCCAGGCGCCGAGGACGATGCAGGAGTCCGTCATCGCCGTCTCCTTCACAACAGGCCGCTGCGGCGGACGTCGGCGCCGTCGGCCCAGCGGCCGGCGCCGAAGCGGGGACCGCGGTCGCCGCGCAGGGCGAGGCCGGCGCGCACCACCAGCGCCAGGGCGGCAGCGGTGCAGACCAGAACGGCGACGGTGACGATCCAGCGGTGACCGGGGGCCAGCAGGCTCCGCCAAGCCAGGAACTCGCCGGGCCAATAAAGCACCATGTCGCCGATGGGCAGCCCGCCGAAGACGGCCGGCCAGCCGAACAGCCAGCCAACCAGCTCGGTGACGACCGCCACCGTCAGCAGCCACACGGCACCGCCACCGAGCAGGGTGAGGAGCAGGGAGCGCGTCACAGCTCGCGCCCTCCGAGGTCGTCCAGGCCGTCGCGCCCGATCTCACGGCCGCGTTCCTCGCGCAGGCGCTGCATGTCGATGAGCTGGCGCTCGTAGGCCTGCCGCTCGCGCTCGTCCATCCACCCCAGCGTCCGGGTGGTGACCTCCACCGCGTCGTGACGGAACCAGTGGGTGACGACATCGCGCTCGAAGTAGAGGTCGCGGTCGTCCTGGACGCCGCGGATCATCACGTGCAGGTGCTGGTTGCCGTCCGGGTGGGCCATGTCGGGCTTGCGCTCGACTGCGGCGACCCACTCGAGTTCCCCCACCCGCCGCTCCCAGGCGGTCATGACCTCGCGGCCGTAGGCCACCATGTCGTCGATGCGGTGGCCGTCGTTGGGGCTGACGATGACGTGGAAGACGCGGCGGTCGTCCGACCAGGATGCTGCGACCTCCCCCTTGTCGATGCCGAGGCGGTCGCGGTCGAACAGCGGGCCGTCCTTGGCGAGGTAGTTGGCCAGCACGGCGACCGAGTTCGGGAAGGCACCGCGGGCGCGGTCATGGTAGAGCAGCTTGACGTTGACCGGACGGGCGTAGGCGTTCGGACTGGCCGGCGCGGCCCGCATCCTGACCCGGCGCTCGGGGCGGCGGACATAGCCGCGGGCGAGCGCCCGGCCACGGTCGGCCAGCGCCTTCATGCGGGCCTTGAAGCCGTTGTCGGCCGAGAGGCCGTCGAAGATCGACCCACGCCACCGCATGCCGGTACTCCTCCGCAAACCGGGACCGGCCCTAGGCCGGCCGGAAGACAAAACCGGGCCGACGATGCGTCGAAAACCACTATCTGACCAGAATTCAAAGGGATTATCGGGACTTCGATGGACATGTTCGCCAATGTTCGCCTCAGAGAGCGCGTACACAGGAAAATCTTATGGAAAACAACGACCACGAACAACGGCGAACCGCCCCTTTATCTTGCTGACCGTTGATTTCTCTTCTTCCGTATGCCCTCACGAAGGCCCGCCGAAGCTTGGGCAACCTGTCCTATTTCCTGTATTTGTGCGCCGTGGTGCGATCGGCGTTCCTTCGTGGGCGACGCGGGCCGCCGCCCTCCCCGATCAGCCCGTCACCGGGACCGATCCCAGGCCGAAGACCTCGGAGACGAGGCCGCGGACGTCGGCCTCGGCCCGCCCGGCCATCTCCAGCTCCGGCACCAGCAGCCCGGTGCTCCGGCTCGTCGCGAAGGCCAGCCGCTGCCGCACCACCGCCGCCGCCGCCGGCAGCCGCAGACCCAGCGCCCCCGCCTCGGTACCCGGTTCCACCAGCATCCCCTCCGGCGCCCGGGTCAGCACCAGCGCCGCCGCCAGCATCGGCTCGGCCGCCAGCGCCTCGACGACCAGCTGCATCGTGGCGGCACAGCGCCCCACCGCCTCCCGGTCCGGCAGGGTCGGCACCAGCACCGTCTCCGCCGCCAGCAGGGCCGCCCGCACCGCTGCCGGCGAACGGGCCGGGGTGTCGATGACCACGTGATCGAAGCTGGTGCCCAGCCCCCACAACCCGCAGCGCAGCTGGGCGCTGGTGATCGTGACGGTGTCGAACAGGGCCGGCAGGTCGTTGCGCCGGCGCATCCCCGCCCCACTCCCGCACGCCCGAGGCGCCATCGACGTCGAGCAGCGCCACCCGCTTGCCTTGCAGGGCCAGCTCGCCGGCCAGGTTGACCGCCAGAGTGGTGCGGCCCACCCCCGGCGCCAGGTTGACCAGGGCGGCGATCATGCCTCCTCCTCCCCGGCGAAGCGGGCTTCCAGCACCTCGCGCAGCAGCGCCGCCATGGTGACGCCGCGCCGGAAGGCGGCGATCCTGATTCGCCCGCGCAGCTCCGGCGTGATGTCCACCGTCAGCCGCGCGGTGTAGACCTCCGCCTTGGCCGGCCTGCCCTCGCCCCGGCGCACCCAGGCGTCGGGCGCACCGGGACGGGCGCCGAAGCCGATCCGCTCCCCGCTCATGGCCCGGTCCCCAGCAGTTCGGCCGCCAGCGCCGCGATCTCGCGGGCCGCGGTGGAGGCCGGCTCGCTCTCGAAGGCCAGCCGGCCGGAGCGCACGCAGCGGGCGAAGACGACGCGCTGGCCGACCGACGCCGCCATCGCCGGCGGCACCACCCCGGCCAGCTCGCGCCGCGCATCGGCCAGCAGCCGGGTGCGGGCGATGCAGCGGTTGAGCAGGAAGCGGGCGGTCAAGCCGGGCCGCCAGCCGCGCGCCTCGTCGAGCAGGCGCAGCAGCTCGGCCGAGGCCCAGGCGTCGAACGGGCTGGGCTGCACCGGGATCAGCACCCGCTCGGCGGTCAGGATCGCCGAGCGCGCCAGCGCCGTCACCCGCGGCGGCCCGTCGATGACCACATGCTCGACCCCGGAGGCCAGGTCGGGCACCTCGCGGTGCAGCGTCTCGCGCGCCAGCCCGACCATGGCGAACAGCCGGGGCAGCCCCTCGCGGTTGCGCTGCTCGGCCCAGTCGAGCGCCGAGCCCTGGGGATCGGCGTCGACCAGCAGCACCCGGTGGCCAAGCCGGGTCAGCTCGCCGGCGAGGTGGAGGGCGAGGGTCGTCTTGCCGACACCCCCCTTCTGGTTGAGGAAGGCCACGATCATCGCGGCGCCCTCCCCGCTCCGGGGACTTATCCACAGGGAGAGGATTCGTGGAGTCAGCCGCCAAGAGTCTGTTATTGTTTAAGTTATATAAGTTATAGGAGCGAATCGGTGAGGCGGGGCAAGGGTTTGACTCCGAGTCGGGGTGGCGTTCTCCCGCGAGTCGGTATAGTGATATCCCGTTTTTAGATAGTTTCGATGTCCCAACATCATTCACAGGTTGCTCACAGGGGGCTGTGGACAGGTTCGCCAAGGGTCGCGCTCGGGAGAACAGCAGGCGCTCCTCACCACCGCCCCGCTCGATGGACAGCCGGTAGCCCGGCAGGCCGGACGCGGCGATCCGCCGGATGTGGCGGGCGAACTCGGCCGGGCGCACCGGACTGCCGCTGCGGGCGTGCAGGCGGTGCAACCCGATGGCGCCGCCGCCGCGCTGCCGGCCGCCCATCTTGCGCACCAGCCGGTACAGCCAGCGCGCCACCCCGCCGGTCAGGGCGAAGTAGCCGGGGTCGAGCGTCAGCACCTGCCGGTCGTGCACCGCCGTGAACAGCCAGTCCGGCAGCGTCAGGCGGACCCCGGCCGCGGTCGGTTCCCACCCCTCCAGCCAGCAAAAACGAGCCGGTCCCTGCGGCCCGGCGCGCAGCGTGGTCTCGACGCGGGTGGCCGCCAGCCGGTCGAAGGCGGCGCGCAGCAGCGCGTAATCGTGCCGGCCAATGCCGCGGCCGAGGAAGCGCAGAAGCGGGTACGCCGGGGTTTCCAGATGCCGGCCGGGCGTCCGGCCGGCGTCGAGGGCCTCGGTCAGCTGGCTGACCGCCCAGACCAGCACGTCGGCGTCCCAGAGGGTGGCGATGCCGAGGTCGCCGGCCGGCTCGACCCGGATGCGCACCGCCCCCTGCTCGAAGACGATGGGCGCCCGGCGCGGGGATTTGGCGAGGCTGAACCACGGCCAGACCATCAGGTCGGCGACGTCGCGCACCGCGATGTCGGCGCGGCGGGCGGAAAAGCGAGGGTCGTCCATGCTCGCCTCCCCTCAGCGGCGGGCCGGCCGCACGGTGGCGGCGCCGGGGTCGGAGGTGGAGGTGCGCAGGCCCCGGTCGGCCCAGGCCTTCAGGTCGTCGAGCGCGTAGACCACGCGCCCTCCGATCTTGCGGTAGCGCGGGCCGGTGCCGTAGACGCGGTGCTTCTCCAGCGTCCGGCCGGACAGGCCGAGAAAGTGCGCGGCCTCGGCCGTGCGCAGGAAGCGTTGCGGCAGGTCGGCGGCGGTGTCGTGCATGGTCGAGCCTCCGTGTTCCGGAGCGCGCCGCCGGGAGTGGCGGTGCGCGATGGCGGAAGGCTCGCGGAAACACGAAAGCGCCGGGGAGGGGAAAGACCGGAGGGGCCGGAGTCCCCCGGCCCCTCCCCGCGGCGGTCTACCGCTGGCCGCGCCCGAGGCGGCCGGCCAGCAGGTCGCGGTAGCCGCCGGCCATCAGCCGCCGCCCGCGGCGGACTAGGTAGCGGACCTGGTCGCGCAGGGGGCTGGAGCGGAACCAGTCGGCCGCCACCCGCTGCGGACCGAACACCGCCTCGGCGGTGTCGCGCAGGCTGGCGCCGGCCAGGGCGGCGTCGAGCGCCTGCAGGGCGTGGCGCAGCAGACCGGTCTGGATGGGCGTCAGCTCGGGCGGCGGCCGGCCCGCCATCAGCGCCGCCAGCCGCTCGATCCCGGCGACCTGCGGCGCCCGCGGCCGGTCGAACGCCACGGTGGCCCACAACGGCGTCCCCGGTGCCGGCAGGTCGGCCGCCAGGATCAGGAAGCGCCGCTCGCGGGCGCCGTCGGCGATCACCACGTGGAGGCCGTCCGGCGTCGCCAGCACCGCCCGCCGTCCCGGCCCGGCCAGCGGATCAGCGTCCGGAGCCACAAGGGTTCGTCCCACAGGAACCAGGACCAGCTGCACCAGGTCCGGCAGCAGATCCGGCGTCCAGAAGATCGCCGTGTCGTGGGCGCTCCGGTCCGGGTCCTCGGCGAAAGGACAACCCCCAGCGCCGGCCGACGGCGGCGTGCTCGGCCGAGCGCGGCGCGGCGGCCCGCGTCCCGGCCCTGTACTCGGGATTGCGGCGCAGGAACTCCCACGCCCAGCCCGCCACCGGCAGCGCTGCCGTGTCGGCGTAGGCGGCGGCGGACCGCCAGTCTCTCGTGCCTGTCATGAAACCGTCCTCGTCATGGATGAAGGGACGGATGCGCATCCAAACGCTCAGGTTGCGAAGCGCCGACCGCACCGGTAGGCCGGCGCGGCGTATCGGGGGATCGATGCAACCGGCACACCCCGATCGAAAGGGGAGGAAGCGCTTGATCGGACAGGAAAAGAGCCGCCCAGCCGGCGTTCGGCACTGCCGGACGCGCCGGACGGCAATGGCGGCTTAATTCGAAGCGAGCAGATGCCGGTAGCCGCTTTCGGTCATCCAGCGGGCGCGGGCGAGATGGCTGGCGTGGGCACGCCGGGCGCGCTCGGGCTCCTCGTCCGGGTCGATGCGCAGCACGATCCGGGCGACCTCGTCGGGGTCAGCGCCATCCGCCGCGGCGTCGAGCAGGCGCAGGTAGGTGACCAGATGCAGCCGGTCGTAGTCGGTGAGCGTCTCGCCGGTGGGCGCCACGTCGAACACCGGCGCGTCGATGCGCGGCTTCCTCATGGGCAGGCTCCTTTCCGTTCGACGCTGAAGACCACCCGGCAGCCGGGGGCCGGCGTCGGAATGGTATATGTATCCCGTGGAGACTTTTCCCGCAATGGGGCTCCATCCTGGCGATGGAGGACCTGCCCGACATACTGGCCGCGAACATCCGGCGCCTGCGGCGTGAGCGCGACATCACGCAGGAGGAACTCGCGCATATCTCGGGCATCGACCGCAGCTACGTCGGCCAGATCGAGCGGGCCGAGCACAAGGCGAGCGTGGTGACGCTCGGCCGGCTGGCGCGGGCGCTGAAGGTGCTCCCCGGCGATTTGCTGGCGCTGCCCCCCGATCACCCCTTCCTCTCCGAACTGGCCGGCCCCACCCAAGACGGTGACGGCGGTGCGTGACGACATACGTGGGTAGGACGCCACGTTTCCGCCATCATTGCTTTTGGGGCGAAAGGGTTGGCAATACCAACGGTTTCCGGGAGAGGTGCGTGACTTTTTAGGCATATGCCGGCCAATCGGGGCGGTGGCCGGGGGCATTGCCGTGTTCACGGCGATCCGGAGTCCCGGATCGGCGGATGTCCGGATCGCCGGTTCTCCGTAAATCCGGGTGTGGAAGGGGCCGTGCTCCTGAGCAGCGACCAAGGGTGATCACCGGCACGCCGCCGGACAGCCGGATGGCGAAACGGAGCGCGCCGGCAGGCGTCCTCCGGCCGCACGGCGAGGCTCCCGGCCGCGACGCACGGCGCTGCCTCAGGCGGGCGGCGCATCCGCAATGGACACCGCCGCATCGGCGGCGCGGTCCATCCTCGCCTGCCGGGCGAGGAGCCGATCCAGTTCGGCACGGGCCTGGGCGCGTTCGCGGCGTGTCAGGGCACAGGACGCCAGCTCGGCCCGCAGTTCCCTGACCTGGTCGTGGATGGTGAGCATCGGTCCCTCCTCTGGTTTTGAAGACGAGGGAGCGTCACGATGCCGGGGCGGTCCGGGTCGAGGATCGCCGCAGGCGACCGGCCTGCCGGCGAGCGGGGGAGCCAAAAGGCGCAGCCTTTTGGGGGGACCACTCGTTCTCGAGGCGGGCCGCCCCGGCATGGTAGGCTGGGACATCCGAAGAGACAGACGGACCTTCGGGAGCACAGGGGCCACCCCGTCTTGGCCCGCGATCGGTCGCACGGCGATCACGGCCATCATGAGCTGCTGCGGTCGCGTGTCGCGTTCCAGCACGTCCGCATGCCCCGGAGCCGGGTGCGGCGCCCCAGAGGAGCGCCGCACCCGGCGGCCGGCCTCAGCGGGACCAGATCAGGGCGTAGCCGCCGTCGACCTCGACCAGACTGGCATAGATCGGGGCGGGGAAGCTCGGGTCGTCCAGCTTGACCGAGTGGTAGTCGCGGCCGGTCTCCTTGGCGGTCTTGCGCCACCCCGCGCCGATCTCGATCCCATTGCTCTGGGCGCGCAGGTCAGGAGCCTTGTCGCTGTCCTTCGTGGCCGGGACGAAGCGGGCCTTGATGTTGAGGGTGAGCGTCTTGATGGTCCCGGTGAAGGAGCCGTCGTCGTTGCGGGTGAAGGTGCCGATCTGAGCCATGGTCGTCTCCGTCGCTGGGTTCGGCCGCGACCACCGCGGCCTTGATGGCGATCACAAGGGCGCCGGGCGACCGGCCCGCACGCGCAAGGGCCGCAGCGCAGCGGAGGACCGGCGGGAGCCGAGCTTCTTGTCGCGCGAGGAAGCCGCGCGCAGGCATCAGCCGAGCACGGCGGGGAAGAAGGTCGGCTCCCGCCGGTTGCGGGATCGAGGTGGGGCTGCCCCGCAGCCGCACCCGGCGTCAGGGTCGTCAGCAGGAAAGGCCGCCTTGGTCGAGCCGCGAGCCGTTCAGTCGGAGACGACCCCGCTCACGGCGCCGTAGCGTAACGCTCGATGCAGCCTTGCCGGAAGCGGCGCGGTTCCCCGGCCACATGTCCTCGGTCCGGGAGAAGGACCGTGAACGGCTCCCGCCCGCCGTGGTAGCGTCGCCCGATGAGCGATTCGGCGGAGATGGATGCATGACCCCGGAGCGGTGCCGGTTCTTCCGGCGTCAACTGGGATGGTCGCAGGAAGCCCTCGCCGAGAAGGCGACGCTGTCGGTGTCGGCGGTGCGCGCCTTCGAGCTCGGCAGGGGCTCATCGCGGGGCTACGTGCCGGGCAGCATCCGGCGGGCCTTCGAAGCCGTGGGGATCCGCATGGACAGCGACGAAGCACCGCGAATAGCCACGGCGGATTGAAACCTCCAGGCACAGGGAATGGCTGGTAGTGGACGATCGTCACGGGAAGGCGCCAGAGGTTGACGATGACAGAATGTCTTGGGGAACACCTGATAGCCCCATCACTGTTGGGATCGCCCTGCGCCCGGAACCGGGTCCTGCCGTTGCCGCCCTTACAGGAGGAAGGCACGTCGCGGGAGATGCGCCAGGGATCGAAGACCGTCAGGTTCGAGACTCCGCAGGAGGCTCGATTTACGAGAGCCCGGCGCGCGGGCTTGCCTGCGCGGGCGCCACATCGCCTCGGTCACGAAGGACCCCGGTTACCCTATGCCGGATAACGGGAGCGGCGGCCTTTGCACCGTCGGAACGTCCGCAGGGCGCGCATTCCTGGGGATGCCCCCTGCCCATGGCACAGCTTCGGCCGACGAACGCCACCATCCGCGGTATAGGATTAGCCCGGGGCGGTCAGTGTGACCTACACGCCGCCCGGGAGCTTGGACCGCATCGCCTCTCTCCGGTCGAAACGCCGGCCATCCGCCACGAACGTGCCGTCGCCAACGGCATGGATCAGCCTCTTCTCCTTACGGCTGCCGTCGACATGGGCGGCCACGCCCTGGAGCACCACGGTGTGGTGGCGCCCGACGATGTCGGCGACACGGCATTCGATGTTGGCGAGGCACTCGGCGATGAGCGGCGCCCGGACGTGCTGCGCCTTCACACGAGTGAGCCCGAACCTCTCAAACTTGTCCATGTCCGTCCCCGAGCAGGTTCCCACCCCGACGACGGTGTCGAGGAGATCCACCGTGGGGATGGCGATCACGCACTCCTTCGTCTTGGTGAGCGCAGCGTAGGAGTGGTTCCAGGCTCCGGTGGTGATGGCGAACTTCGCCGTGAAGTCCAGCACCATCGTCCAGGAGATCGTCATCACGTTGTCGGTGTGGCCGTCGCTCGTCGTCACCAGGACGACCGGTCCCGGCTCGAGCAGCGTGAACGCCTTGCCGATCGGCAGCTCTTCCAACCCTGCCTCCCTCCCGCAGACGATGCGTTCCGGCAAAAACTGTAACACGGAGAAGGCGGCGGACTCCGTGGACACGGGAGGCCCGCTGCACACGACGTCTTGACTACGCCGGCAATGCATGCCGGTCAACGCCCGCTCAGCGCCCACAGCCTCTCCACCGCGGAGGCAATCGCGTATCCGCGCGGGCGCCATGTCGACCGGCAACGAAGCGCCAGGAACAGACATGTGGTGGCCAATCAGGCTCGGCCGTTTTCGACAAAGAATCGACCTTCGTGCCTATAATCAGTATGTTTAGTGTTAGTGGGCGGATGTGCCTAGCTAGGCCAATATCGACGACTTGACGGCGGCTGCAAACGGCTAGTGACAGATCGGAATGGTCAATGGGAAATTCTAACATCACGACAGAGCGGGTCAAAGAATATAGGCGCCAGCGCGAATTGGCTCGAAAATATCAGGATAAATTTGTTATCTTTATCGATATACTTGGCTTTGCTGATTTTATCGGCCGCTCCGATACCGACCCTGCACTTACAGAACGAATCTACGATGCGCTTACCGAGGCCCCCTTCTCGAGTCCAATACATGGACCACCAGCATACCCTAAAGGACTCAGCTACTCGCCTCACACTGTCACCAACTTTTCTGATTCCCTCGTTATATCGGCGACTCGAAGCGCCGAGGGCCTCATGACTGTTTTGGAAATGGGACGCGCGTTTGCATGCGTGTTGCTTCAGTGTGGTTTGTTAACCAGAGGAGGAGTGGCAGGTGGGCATCTAATCCATGAGAAAGGATTGATTTTTGGGCCCGCACTGGTCAGTGCATATCATCTTGAGAGCAAGAGTGCCCGGTTCGCGCGCATCATCCTTGATACAGAGTGCGTGAAGCTATGTGAGGCTGAGAAAAGCTGCGGCACACCGACTTCCGAATATTTTGAAAAGACCGTTAGACGAGATAACGATGGCGTATACTATCTCCATGTTTTGCGCGAATTGGAGGAGGATACGCTGAGCGGAAAAATACACGATATGCAAGAATCGTGGTGGGCAGAAGCAAAAAAGACAATCCAAATTTATCTTCAGAATTCCGTAGGCAAGCCTTACAGGGAGAAATCAGAATGGTTCGCCAAATACTATAATCGCTGCATTGGCGAATATGACAAGCAGGAAACACTCCCTGGTTGGCGTCAGTTTATAGATATTTCTTAGTATATGTATTGCTTGAACTTTGAAGTATGAGTGTCCGCTTTGGGTTATAAACCGCCCTTCAAGCAGCGCGGCTTTGCGCCGCTTGTGAGATTTCGGCCTAGTCTACATCAGCATGCGTACTTCCGGTTCTAATTGGAACTCCAACCTCCATATCAGTGGGCATCATCGTCGGATGTCTCCACAGGCTTGTCGCCTCGAACCCCGAGAATCTCCTCCAGCAAAAGAGCTGGAAGGCCGTAGGTTTCTACAGGAGCTCGGCGAAGCCACTCCAGCGCCTCTTCCGCGCCTAGGTCGCGGGATGGGGCATGAGGGGTCAAGCGGGTTGCGGTGGCGCGGGACAGATTGTGGGACATGAGGCTGAGCGTCGTCTTGTCGGATGCCCCGAGTTCCAGGAACAGCGGGATGGATGGAAGTGATTTGGCGACGTCAGGAAGCCCGACGTTTTGTAGCACCTCGGCAAGTACGGCACCGTAGCAGCTGAACAATCGGACGCATTGGTAGCGCACACGCTTCTCGACAAGTTCGAGCGTGTCACGAACGACCTCACGGCGGTCGCGATCAGGATTCCGACGCAGCTGGTTCTGGACGATCTGAGGAAGCGGTCTTCCCCGCATCCAGAATAAGGCGATGAGGGCGAGGAAGCGATGTAGGAGCGAGGTGTCCGGTCGCCCCTGCATGACCTTGTGGCAGATTTCGAGGATGTCGGCGTAGGACTGGTATGCCTCGCGGTCGTTTGGATGTTTCGGAACCAGGGCCATGGCGGCCTCAGGAGACCTCTCCGCGCGGGAATGCAGACTGCGGTAAAGAGCCTGTTGCCTGTGCGGCGAGATGTTTGGGCTTATGCGCAGGACGCTGGCAGGCAGGGTGATATCAACGGCTGCTTCGGCAATTGCCTTTTGCAGAGCCAGCGAGTCCGGTGTCGCATCGCCAAAGGCAGGGATGCGGTTCAGCATCTTCGGCAGGCCGCCGGAGAAATATTCATGCAGCAGCCGGCCGAAGACGGCATCGACGTGGTCGATCTCAGTTCGCTGACTTTCGGGCTGTTCGACGACGCGCAACAGGTCGGCTCCTTTCTGGAGAACGCCTGCCTCTATCGCAGGTACGATTGTGGCGTCGCGGGCTTGTTCAAGCGGCTTCTTGTGCCAGTTGTCGTAGTCAATGAGGAAGATGTTGCCCTGAAACTCCTTCATCAGCCGCCCTGCCCGTCCGACTAGGTTCCAGAAGTCGACCGCCTCCAGCGGCACCCTGTCCCCCTTCTGCGGGCGGCAAAGGAAGAGGTTCTTGGCTGGTAGATTGACACCCTGCAGGAGGGTCGTGGTGCATACAAGATAATCGATGTCGCCCCGTGCGACCGCCTCTTCGACGGCCGTCCGAATCTGCGTCGGCATGTTAGAGTAGTGGAAGGCGACGCCCTTCTTCACGCACGTCACGAGCGCGTAAGACCAATGGACCGTCTCCGCCGCAAGCTGGGCGAGCGCCTGCCTCCGTGGCGTCGGCGGCCCATTAAGCTGGTCGGCGATCTCGAGCGCGATGGTTTCGGCGTCGCCTGCGCCGTTAGCGTAGACGATGTTAGACGCGCCTCTGCCAAGGTGGATCGCGAGATTCACCAATTTTTCGACGCGGGTCACGGAGCGGCGGCCCAAGGCTAGACGACCGACCTCGGTCAGCGCACGCGCCGCCTCGACGTAGTGGAGGGTCAAGTCGCCGGCCTCAGCGTTATCGAATGCCGCGACCAGAAAGTTTTGGGCGACTGTGGGGTCGCCGCTGGGAAGGGTGTCTATATCGGTCAAATCGAACATCCGCCCGAAGACGTCGAGGTTCCGAATGCTGGGGCTGGCGAAGAGGAGCTGGGCCGTGGGTAGGCGTTGCAGCAGATCGTCGACAGTCCATTGTAAAAGTACGCCCCGGGCACCGTCGCCGACCGAATGCGCCTCATCGACGATGATAACCTGCGCGCGGAAGGCAGGGTGGGCGCTCAGCATCATTCTGAGTCGCTCCTGGGTCAGGACATAGACGGCACGCCCAGACAGAGGCTGTCCCGACTCGATCGGAACAGTGATCACATCTACTTCGCCCAGAGTTCCGCCGTCGCCGGCGAGAAGTTTGCGTATGTCAGCAGAAACCTGCGCAATAAGAGCACGAGTCGGAACGATATAGACAACGGCAAGAGAACCAGCTTCCTCCAGGCGCGATACGATAAAGTTCTGAAGGACGAAGGATTTGCCTGCCGAGGTTGGCGCCGCAATTGCCACGCGTTTCCCTTGGTTGAGACGCCGCCAAAGACCGAACTGGTAGTGAGTAAGCAAGATCGGTCGACCGCGATGGGTCACGGTGCGGCGATCCGAAACGACTAATTCTTCGGTGATGAGGCTGGCTGGCAAATTAGGCATGGCGTCGCGGATCGAGGGGCGCGTAGCCATGGCAGGAAAGTTGCTTAGGCGTGCCAGGACGACGCGCGCCGCCTGATCGAGTGGAAGTTCCGATGCGCCGTAAAGATCGAAGGCAGACGTTATCGAGCGATAGGCTTGCTCACGATGATCGGAGATGGCCGAGCACGCCAGAATGGCCGAGGCCTGTACAAGGCGAACCACCTCTTCGAGGTCGGGGCGGCCATCCCGCGTGACACCAATGTCGTGTGCGAGCCATGCCCGTTGTAGTCGCCCCGCCGCGGCGTGGAACGCGGGATTGGCCCAGACCTTGTCTGCGAGCGCCTGCATCCTAGTCACGGGTCCAGCCGATCTGGTTCTGGAAAAGGTCGCGCAACACGGACACCGAAGGGACGGGGAATAGGAAGAGTTCCACTCTCTGTCGGGGCAGGCCGGCGTCTGTCAGCGCCTTGGCGAAGGCCGGGCCTACGTCGCGAAGCTTGGCGACCGCCAGAGACTTGAAGCTCGCGTCCGGGTCTTCCATCCCGTCTGCCGTCAGGCCGGCATAGGCGGCAAAATCGAAGCCGATCAGGCAGGTTACCACCTCGAGGCGCTCGTTGTATGTATTGTCAAAAGGGTCGAGGTAGCGGAGCAGCGCCGTCTGCGCAGCCACGCCGAGGCCAGTGAAGTCGATGTGCCTTTGGACGAGTTCAATCTCATGCTGCATCTTCTCGCGGCTGGATCCGGCTTTGATTGATGCGACCGCAGACTTGATCGCTTGACCGAGATCACTGTGAAGCTTGGCCTCTCCCGAGTAAAAGATCAGACGCCCGGCCTCTGCGTCGAAGCGAACATGTATGCCGTCAGAGCCATGGACAGGCATCTGGGTGCTGGTCTTGAGTGACATCTTGGCGATAATCTGAGGGGCGTCCAACATCCACTCTGTGAGCAGGTACAGCAGCAGCTCGCCGGCCTCCCCCGTCCGCTGGGACGATTTCCTCGCCCGGATGAACAGCGAACGCGCTTCCTGCTCAAGGCGGGAGATCGCCTGATGGCGCTCGAACGCCGACGCCATTTTCTCCTGGGCTGCATAGACGGCTTCGACCCGTTTTCGCGGCAGGCTGAAGTGAGTCAGGTAGAGCGCGATCGTCTGGATGAGCTCCTCGACCGTCGCTTGAGCGTCGCGCAGTGCGGGATAATGCAAACGCAGGTTAAGGTGTCCGTGGTCGGTGATCACATCGTGCTCGGCAGTGCGGATGCGCGACGACAGGATCGACCAATCCTTTTTGATCACCGCGAGCGCGGTTTCTAGAGTGTTTTCGTTCACGATCTCATCTCCGCTACCGGAATCCGAGACAGCCAAAGCTCGAATAGAGATACCATTACCGCGCCGCCTTCGCCAATCGAGCGACGCGTGAAAGATCGCACTCAATCTGCGAGCATCGAGCAGGGAATATTCTCTTGGAGAAATTTGCGCACCGATTTCGGTGGGCGCGCCCTTGGGGGCGCTGTGTGGCCGCCGCGAACTGAGCAGAGAGACCAAGGTGTCGACTGGGTCCTGTTAGCTATTGATCCAATCGAGGGTAGCGGCGGGGCAAAGAACTCCCGCGAGGGAGCTGACAGGTTTTTCTCATAGCGGGTTGCGAAGGCCCGCGACTCCTTAATCCCGACCCAAAAGCGCTCGATAGGGTTACGGTTGTTGTAGATCCACGCCGGACAGGCGACCGGCGCATCCGTCTTTTTTGCGGGATCTCCGGCGTGCGCCGAGGTCCAAACCCGCTGGCGAAAGTCGTCTAAAGCGTAGCCGCGGTCGCCCCCACCCAGCCGAGGAAATCGGGCAGGATCGCCAGAAGATCGAAGGCGAGCGGTAGTTCGTGGCGCGAAGCAGACGGTCTCCCCGTCCGGGAAGGGGCGATATCCGCTGGCAGGAGTGTGGTGAAAGGGGATGGATTCGAAGCGGATGCGAACCGCCGGGCAGCTCAGTGCTCGCAATGGGGCTCGCGTGTCGGCGCGCGTCACGCGGTCTCGCTCGCAAGCGCTGGGATGCCACAGGTCTCATAGAAGGTCTCCGAGAAGGTGACCGCGAGCCGCTTGCCCTTGACCTGCAAGGCAAAGGTGACGAGCGTGACGCCGCATGCGCGCACCGCCTCCGCCAGCGCAGGGGAAGGCAGCCGCGGCAACAGTAGCACTGGCTCATGGTGTTCGAGACGGGGCAGCAGCTTGCGATAAAGCTGAAGCTGCCCGAGCCCGCCATAGACTTCGGCCGCGCTCGCGCCAGACTTGATCTCGATGAGCAACCGGCGCTCGGCCTTCACCACCTCGGCGTCGACCTCATAGCCCTTTGCATGACGCGGTTTATCGACGCTCGCGCCGTGTGCGCGTAGCAACGCTGCCATGTGTTGCCACACTTCGCCTTGGAATCTTTGAACCTCGCGCGGATCGCTCGCCGGCCTGCCGGGAACGACATAGGTACCGCCGGTCTCGTCCCCCGACCACAACGTCTCCAGGACGGCGAGATCCTCCGGATCGCCCGCGCCCTTGCCCTGTAATCGCGCAACCATGCACAGATCAACAAACCGCGCAGTGTTACGCCGGATCTCTTCGGACGAAATGTCGAGCGCCGTCACGATATACCAGTCACGCTTGATCCGCGTATCGCCATTGGCAACTGCAGCCGGCATCGCGCCGGTAAGCCGACGGAAAGTCTCGAACGAGACCGGCTGCTCGTCCTTGCGCCGCGCACTGAGCCGTCCCTGCCGCAGTAGATACGGCCGTCCGCTCCGATCGAGCGCGATCGCGGACGTGACATTCGCATCGCCCGGTGTTTCTGCCTCGTTGATCTGCACCGCCCAGTAATGGCCGAGCGGGTCGACTCCGAGCGTAGTGCGCGGGCCCAGCCGTGTGCTGGCGCGTTCGTCCTGGTTCGAGAAGACGAACCGCTCGCCCGGCAGCCGCCAAAGGCCCTCCTCGCGGACCGCGTCCTCCAGCAGGGCGCGGCGCCACCTGTCGAAGTACCGGCGAATCTCGGCGCGGCTAGTGCTGAGCAGAAAGGTGGGCGACGGCGCGACGATTGTATCAAGGCCGAACAGCGCCAGAAAAGCGGCCGGCAGCTTGAACGCATAGCCCTGCATTGGTCGCACCGGCCGGTCGGATAGCTCGAACGGAAAGTAGAGTGGCGCTTTGCCAGCCGCTTGCTGGAGTGACTGCGTCAACGTAATCAGGCGATCCTTCTGCTTGCGGATCGCGGCCAGCGTGATCGGTGTCGCCAGCCGCGTCAGATCCCGAAGCGGCACCGAATAGCCCGGCAGTTCCACTGCTTGGGCGCCGCGCTTGCGCGCATAGGAGCCGCGCGCCGCCCAAGTGATCGGCTGAGACGCCGCCGGTCCCGCGACCGTCGACCATCCCGTGATCGCCGCAACCTTGCCGTCATAGTGCAGCACGATGTCCCCAGGGCGGGCCTCGCGAAAGAGCGTATAGCGCCAATTGTCGCGGCCTTTGGCATCGGCGAGCGGCGCCCGCAAATCCATGCCTATATCGTCGCGGTCAGTCGCTTCAAGCCAGAAGCACTCGTGCGGGTCTCCCATCCACCAGCGTTTTGCTGCCATCTTCCCTTCCCTGCTGTTGCGTGTCCCCGTTTACTGGCCGACGCAACTCATTTGCCTTGCGATGTTTACTAATTTGCCCAATAGCGCCGCTACAGCAGCTATACCTTTTGGCTATCGCCCATTGCCGCCCATGGTCAGGTTATTCCAGTTTGGAAAGCTGCCACGTTCGAGAATGGCGGATAGCACGCGCGTGACCAGCTGGTCAGCCGCGTCGAGATCGACAGTTGACTTGGAAGAGAGAGCGCCCGAGTGCACTGCCTGCGAACGTGCTTGGTAGAGCTTCTTCAGGTCGACGAAGACGGCTTCGCGCTCTGCAGGATCGCGCCCAAGCAGCCAGGCCGCACGGCCGCCGATCTTATGCGTGATCTCGGTATTGGCTGGACTGTGATCGTGCATGAGCGCGATCTCGGCGGCGATCCCCAATTCCAACGCGCGATCGACCGGCGAGGCGGCGAGACGTGCACGGCCAAGCCGATCGATTGCACGCGTAAGGCTTTCGACCTCACGGAACCTGCCGAGTAGTTCGAAGGCGCGAGTCACCGCCGCCGCCTCGACCGGATAGGAAACTAGTGGGCGTGCGGCGAATGGCTGCGCCTCCCAATTGCCTTTGCCCCCAACGAACAGCGCGCGACGGTCCGGGCGCAGCACGGTCAGGGGTAACTCGACGGGACCGGCGCTCGCCAACAGGCAGGCGAGGCGGACACGCTTGCGCGCCGCGTCCCGATGACTCGCATCTGGAGCTGTGATGCTCGGGCCGCCTTGCTTGAACTCGTCGCTCCCGCCCCGCTCAAAAGCCGGCGTTACCGTGCACGACTGGCAGAGCAGCGATGTGCCAGTCGGGAGCAGCATCGGCTGAAATGTCGAACGATGCATTAGCGACGCCAGCACGTCCCCCGGTTCAGGGACCAGAGTGACCCCGTCCCCTAGGTCACAGCGCACATTGATTTGGACGCCGAGGACGGGGGACATATCGCTATAGTTGGCTGCATTACGTTCTACTTCGGTCAAAAATGCGGCAAGGATGGCTTCCGGTGTCTTTTTTTCGACGAGTAGATCGATTGCCCATTCGCCGAACTGGGCCCCAGCGAAAATACCGCTACTGTCGCCGGTGTAGATCCAGACATTGCAAAAATTGCTGAAAGGTTCGACCTGCGCGAGCGTATTGCTGAGGCGCTGCGCGGCTTCTTGGCGCCAGGGACCATAATGCTTGCCGCGATGGATCTCCGCGAGCTCGGTCGCAGCGCCTTCGAGAAGTTCGATCGCGGATTTGCGTGGCCGGTCATTCATACCGCAGCTTAGCCATGCAGCGCGTATCTGCAATACCCGTAATTCACACCGTGGTGCCGATGCAGCCTTCCTGTCGCGTTAGCAACTCCATGCAGATCGCCGTGTATCACCTGGATGGATAGCTGGGATAGGGTTCCGCCATCAAATGCTTCAATGCCTTCCTTTGGCGCCTAGCCGCCGATCCAGCCCAGGGTAACGGATTTACGGAAAGCCGGCGATCCGCCGCTGCGAATCGCCGGAATGGCGGTGTTCAGGCGCCGCCATCGCCGAAGCGCCAGACCGGGATGCCGAGGCACCGGGCCTTGTCGGCAAGGTTGGCGGCGATACCCGAGCCGGGAAAGGCGACAATGCCGATGGGCAGCGCCTCCAGCAGCCGGTCGTTGCGCTTGAAGGGAGCGGCTTTGGCGTGGCGGGCCCAATCGGGGCGGAACAGCACCTGCGTCACCTTGCGGTGCTCGGCCCAGCAGCCGGCGATGCGCTCCGCCCCCTTCGGGCTGCCGCCGTGCAGCAGCACCATGTCGGGGTGCTTGGCCCGCACCTTGTCGAGCACCGCCCAGATGCGGTGATGGTCGTTGCACTCCACCCCGCCGGTAAAGGCGATGCGGGGGCCGGCCGGCAGCAACGGCTCGGTCTCGGCCCGCCGTTTGGCGGCGAGGAAATCGCGGCTGTCGATCAGCGATGCCGTCAGGGTGCGGTGGCTGACCAGCGAGCCGGCGCGCGGCCGCCAGCTGGAGCCGGTGTGCCGCTCGAATAGCTCGGCGGCGTGGTCGCGGAAGGCCTCCATGGCGGTGCGGCGCTCGATCAGCGTCAGCCCTTCGGCCAGCAGGCGCTCCAGCTCGACCGAACGGATCTCCGAGCCGTCCTGCTCACGCTGGCTGCGCTTCTGGGCATCCTCGTTGTCGTCGAGTTCGCGCCGCACGCGATCGGCGGCGCGGTGGAACAGGTTGACGGTGGACCACAGCAGGTCGGCGAGGTCGGGTTCCAGGCGGGTGTCCTTCAGCGTGACCACGAGGGCGTCGAAGACGTCGGCCAGGGCGGCGCGGATGGCGGTCTCGTCGGGCAGCGGCCGGGGGTCGGGATCGTCCTCGAAGGGCCGGTGGCCGTAGAGCTGGAGCTCGGTCAGGGCGTGGTCGGTGGGGGAGGAGGCGTGACGGAGCTCGGCGGCGTCGCGGTCGGTAAACATGGCGGAGGACCTTCGGCTGGAGGATCGGCCGCGCCCACCGCGGCCTTCGTGGCGATCCCCCAGCGGCGGGCGGGGCGGGTCCGCACCTTCCTGGGCCGCAGCGTCAGCGGAGGACGGCGGGGGGCGGCTTTCTTGTCCCGCGAGGAAGGCCGGCTTGGCCGGCCGGGGAAGAAAGTTGCGCCCCGCCGTTGCGGAACCGGCCCGGCTGCCGCCCGATCGCCCGCTGGAAGGCCGTGGCCGCGGCCTCCCGCCGGCCGGACCGGCTCCGCCCGTTCCGACCGGCGCCCGTCCGCCGAGACTCAGGCTCCCCCCCGCCAGCCGCCGCCCATCCAGAAGCGCGCCACATCCTCCGGGGCGAGCTGGGCCCGCAGATGCGCCCGCAGCGCCGCCTGCCCGAACGCCAGCACGTCGTCGTTGAGGTCGCCCAGCACCGGTGCCAGGACCAGCGCCTCGATGCCGAGGGCCTCGGCGCGGCGCCCCAGGCGCTCGGCCGCCCGGCGTCCAGCGTCGTCGTTGTCGCGGGCGACGTAGAGGCGGCGCAGCGTCGGCGGCAGACGCAGGGCGGCGAGGTGGCCGGCCGAGAGCGCGGCGACCATGGGCAAGGCCGGCAGGATGGTGCGCAGCGCCAGCACGGTCTCGACGCCCTCCCCCGCCGCCAGGACGTCGCGGGCCACGCCGAAGCGGACGCCGTTGCCGAGCAGGTGGCCCAGGGCCCGGCGCGGTGACGGCATCGCCGCCTTGCCGCCGCCGGACGGGTCGAGCCAGGTGCGCTGCACGCCGGTGAGGCCCCCGTTCAGACCGGTGACGGCGGCGATCAGCGCCGGCCCCCGGGCGAGCCGGTCATCGGCGTCGCGGTACCAGCAGCGCGGCTGGAAGCGCAGGGAGCCGTATTTCCGGACATCCGGAATGCCGCGGTTGCGCAGATACGTTTCGGCCAGCGAGCCGGCGAGCGGCCGGGAGCGGGCGAACAGGCGGCGGGCGGCTTCCGGCGATCCCACCGGGGCCGCGGGTTCCCGGTGCCACTCCGGCAGCGCCCGCGGCGAACCGAGGAAGGCACGGGCCTCGTCGAGCACTTCGGCCAGCCGGTCGAGGCCGCGGTTGAGCCCGATGAGGTCGAGCAGGTCGCCGTGCTCGCCGGTGGCAGCGTCGGCCCACTTGCCGGTGGCAGCACCATGCAGCCGGATGTAGAGGCTCTCCCCCGGCGTGTCGTGGACGTCACCGACCCGCCAGTAACGCCCCTCCCGCCGCCCGTGCGGCAGGTAGTGGCGGCACACCGCCTCGACTTCCCGCGCGAGGCGCTGCGCCATCTCCGAGGCTGTGGACATGACGCCGCCCCCTCACAGCCCCGTCCGGTCGACAACACGGAGCAGCGGGTGGCGGGCCAGCAGGGCGGCGAACACCGCCGGCCCGCGCTCGCCCACCGGCACGAACAGCCGCAGCGTCCAGGCGATGATCTCGGACATCAGCCCCAGCGCCTTCAGCCGCTCCACCATGCCCTCGGTGAAGCCGGACAGCTCGATCCGGTGGGCGCCCATCACCGTGACCCGGCGCAGCCGCAGCCCGTCGGCCAAGTGCAGCACCGTCCGTCCCTCCAGCACCAGAGTCCAGGCCTGCTCTGCCGACGGCACCGCTGCGTCACCACTGCCGAAGTTGCGCTCCACCTCGGCCAGGGCGTCCGGCGCCACCACGCGGCCGATGATCCGCTCGCCGTCGTCGGTCTGCAGCCGCACCACCCGCAGGTTCGTGTCCGGCAGGCGCTGCCACACCGGCAGCAGCAGCCCGGTCACCAGATGCAGGGTGCTGGTGGCGAACTCCGGCACTACGGCGACCTCCGCTTCCCAGGCGGCGGTGAAGGCCTCCGGCTCAGCCGGGCGCCAGTGGCTCTGCGCCAGCTCGGCCACCGTCACGGTCAGGCGCTCCATCGGCCGCAGCAGCCGCACCCGGCGCTCCACCGTGCCGTCGTCCAGCATCAGCCCGGCGGCCGGCACCGCCACCGCCGCCCGGCCCGAGCGGGCGTTGACCAGCAGCCGTGCCTGCGGCCCGGCCCGCGTTCCAGCGCCTCCTCCAGGCCCAGCGGCCGGTTGCGGTCGCGCCGCGCCAGAGTGAACAGCCGGGTCTCCGCTCCGGTCGCCGCGTGGGTGTAAAGCGTTCGCCGGTTCGTCACCGTGAAACTGTCGGCCACCAGCGTCTCGACGCCGCGGTCGTAGGTGCCCGAGGCGATGGCCCCCTCGATCTTCGCGGCAAGCAACTGCTCGAACGCGGTGAACAGCGTGTTCTGCAAGCCGATGGTCAGGGCCAGCAGCCGGTTGAGGAAGGTGGTGATCGGCGGCAACTCCTCGCGCAGGCCGCCGTCGCGATCACAGAGCGCCAAGCCGGTCGCCGCCTCGAAGTCCCCCAGCGAACAGCCCTCGACCTTGCCGGCGTGCAGCAGACCGTAGAGCTGACGGAGCGCCGCGCGGGCGTAGACGGATTCCAGGTTGTCGTCGGCGCGGAACAGCCCCTGCCCGCCGGTCTGGCGCTGGCCGCGGGTGATGGCGCCCAGCGTGTCAAGCCGGCGGGCGATGGTCGAGAGGAAGCGCTTCTCCGCCCGCACGTCGGTGGCGACCGGGCGGAACAGCGGCGGCTGCGCCTGGTTGGTGCGGTTGGAGCGGCCCAGCCCCTGGATGGCGGCGTCGGCCTTCCAGCCGGCCTCCAGCAGGTAGTGCACCCGCAGTCGGCGGTTCTTCGCCCCGAGATCGGCGTGGTAGCTGCGGCCGGTACCCCCGGCGTCGGAGAAGACCAGGATGCGCTTCTCGTCGTCGAGGAAGGCCTGGGTCTCGGCGAGGTTGGCCGAACCGGGGCGGCTCTCCACCGCCAGCCGCTCGTCCCCGCCGGGATCGGCCTTGCGCACGATGCGCCGGCTCCGGCCGGTGACCTCGGCGACCATGGCGGCGCCGAAGCGCTGGACGATCTGGTCGAGCGCCCCCGGCACCGGCTCCAGCGCCGCCAGCCGCTCGATCATGCGGTCGCGCCGCTCGACCGCTTCCCGGCAGGGTACCGGCTGACCGTCCCGCCACACCGGCCGGGAGGACAGATTGCCGTCGGCGTCGGTGAAGGGTTCGTGCAGCTGGGTCGGGAACGAGTGGGCAAGGTACTCGAGGACAAGCTCACGCGGCGTGACGTCGATCGCCAAATCGTCCCACTCCTCGCTGGGGATGTCGGACAGGCGGCGTTCCATCAATGCTTCGCCGGTGGAGACGAGCTGCACCACCACGGCGTGGCCAGAGGCAAGGTCGCGCTCGATCGACTTGAGCACGGTCGGCGTTTTCATCGCCGAAATCAGATGGTTGAAAAATCTTTGCTTGGCGCTCTCGAAGGCCGAGCGGGCGGCGGCCTTGGCCGCGCGGTTCAAGGTGCCGCCAGCACCGGTGACGTTGGCCGCCTCCAGCGCCGCGGTCAAGTTAGTATGAATCACTTGAAAAGCAGCGGCGTAGGCGTCGTAGATGGCGACCTGCCCCGGCGTCAGCCGGTGCTCGACCATCTCGTAACGGACCCCTTCGAAGGACAGCGAGCGGGCGGCGTAGAGACCAAGCGCCTTGAGGTCGCGGGCCAGCACCTCCATGGCGGCCACCCCGCCGGCCTCGATGGCCTGGACGAACTCGGCGCGGGTGGCGAAGGGGAAGTCCGCCCCGCCCCACAGGCCGAGGCGCTGGGCGTAGGCGAGGTTGTGCACGGTGGTGGCGCCGGTGGCGGAGACATAGAGCACGCGGGCGTCCGGCAGGGCGTGCTGGAGGCGCAGGCCGGCGCGGCCCTGCTGGGAGGGAGTGACGGGACCGCCGTCGCGGCCGAAGCCGGCGGTGCCGCCGGCGTTGCGCAGGGCGTGGGACTCGTCGAAGACGATCACGCCGTCAAACTCGCGGCCGAGCCAGTCGACGATCTGCTGGACGCGCGGCACGGCGCCCTCGCCGCCGTCGCCGCGCAGGGTGGCGTAGGTGGTGAAGACGATGCCGCGCTCCAGGGTGATCGGCACGCCGGGACGGAAGCGCGACAGTGGGGTGACCAGCAGACGCTCCTGGCCGAGCGCCGACCAGTCGCGCCGGGCGTCCTCGATCAGGGTGTCGGACTTGCTGATCCACAGCGCGCGCTGGCGGCCCTTGAACCAGTTGTCGAGCAGGATGCCGGCGACCTGCCGGCCCTTGCCGGCGCCGGTGCCGTCGCCGAGGAACCAGCCGCGGCGGAAGCGCACCGCGTCCTCGGCATCGTCCGGCGCCGCCGAGACGCTGTCGAAGGTCTCGTCCACGGTCCAGGCGCCGGCGAGATGACCGGCGTGCGCCTCGCCGGCCAGGATGACGCTTTCCAGCTGGGCGTCGGAGAGGATGCCGCCGGTGACCAGGGTGGCGGGGAGGTGCGGGCGGTAGCGGGGCTTGGGCGGGGCGACCGCGGCCATGGCGGCGGACTGGACCAGCGGCGTCGGGTGCGATTGGGCGCCGGGGATCATGATGGACTGGAGCGCATAGGGCTCGTAGAGCGCGGCGGTGAGGCGGGCGCCCGCCTCCGGTGTCCAGTCGCGCGGCTCGTATTCCAACTCGGCGACCGCTGGGCCGGACGCTGGCGTGCACACCATCGGCACAGCCGCCGCCCGGCGCACGGGCCGTGCCACCGTGGCGCGGGCCAGCACCGGCAACGGAGCCGCTGCCGACGCGGAAACGGAAGCGCGCGGCGGCACGCCGCGCCGGACCCAGTCCAGCAGCGTGGCGGCATCCGGGGCCATGCCTGGCGAGGCCGGGAAAGCCGCCGGGTCCTCCGCCGGCACGCGGTCGATGACGGTCAGCCGGGTGTCCACCGTGGTGCCGTGGCGGGCGTAGACCCGGCCGTCGATGGCGGCGGAGAAGACGACGCGGCCCCGCTCCTGCAAGCGCACGAAGGTGTCGCGCCACGCCGGCTGCCCGGGAGCCAGCCCGGCGCCGGTGACGGCGACGAGGCGTCCGCCCTCGGCCAGGCGGGCCAGGGCCGAGGCGACGTGGCGGACGGCGGCGTCGGCCACCCGGCCGTCCACCGCCGCCAGCGCCGAGAAGGGCGGGTTCATCAGCACGACCGTCGGCCGGACCGCAGGGTCGAGATGGTCGTGGATGTTGGCCGCATCGAAGCGGGACACCGGCCCGCCGGGGAACAGGCGCTCCAGCAGGCCGGCGCGGGTGTCCGCCAACTCGTTCAGGGCGAGGCTTGCCCCCGCCTGTTCGGCAAAGACGGCGAGCAGGCCGGTGCCGGCGGAGGGCTCCAGCACGCGGTCGGCCGGGGTGAGCGCGGCGGCGGCGGCCACCACGCCGGCCAGGGGCAGCGGGGTGGAGAACTGCTGCCGGGCTTGGCTCTCCTCGGAGCGGCGGGTCTGGCTGGGCAGCAGCCCCGCCAGCCGCTCCAGCATGGCCAGGAACGCCGCCGGGCTGGCGGCACGGGCCAGCATGGCCGGGCCGAAGCGGCGCAGGAACAGCACCTGCACCGCTTCGCCGGCGTCGTAGGCCAGCTTCCAGCTCCAGGCGCCTTCGGCGTCGGAGCCGCCGAACGCCGCGGTCATCGCGGCACGCAGCGTGCCGGCGTCGATGGCCCGGCCGCGTTCGAGGCCGGGCAGCAGCCGCTCCGCGGCGGCGAGCAGGGCCGCCGCGGTGTCCACCGGGGTCGGAGGACAGGGGGCGGCGGCATCGGTTCGGAGATCGGCGGTCAGGGTCATGGCGGAGGATCCGGGAGAGCGGGGAGACCAGCGGCCGGCGGATGCTCTCTCGATCCGCTCCGGCTCACCTCGGCCCCCGCCCTCCTCGCCCTCTACCCGCCGCCGGGATCGAACGGCGGGTGGTAAAGCTCATAGGGGTCAGCGTCGGCGAGGTGCCCGAAGGGGGTGAGCACCACCCCGCCACCGCGTTGCGCGACAGCGCACAGAATGAAGCGGGTCTCGCCGGTGTGGGCGTCGGTGCCCTGCACCAACGCTAGGTCGCCGGCCGCCGCGGCGCGCAGCAGCGTCGCGAAATTCGCCTTCACGAAATCGGGAATCGACATGGGGAGGCTCCTATAAGACAGGAGCCCGGCGCGGTGGCCGGGCTCGACGAAGGATGGGATGGCGGGCACGGATCACGCGGAGGAGCCGAGGCGGCGTTCCGCCGCGCGGATGGCGGCCAGCGCCGCCCGGAACCGCGCGGTGCCACGCTCCTCGCCGAGGTCGGTGCTCAAAGCCACGACCCGGCAGGCGGCGTGGATGTCGGCATCGCCGACCATCTCCGGCGCCAGCCGGGTCAGTGTGCCGTCGGTCTCGATCACGGTGCGGATCTCCTCCCGGACCTCCTCTTCGGCCAGGCGGAGCAGGACGTGTTCCCGCGGAACGTCCGGGTCGAGGAGAACGGCTCCCTGGCCGGCCGGCATCACGATGACGACGGCCTCGGCGGTGATCACGAGGACCGGGACATCGGCGGCCAGGGCTGTAACGAAGGGCTCGGTCATGACGAACCTCCAGCAACGGGGACGGAGGCGGAGCGGCCGGAGCCGCTCCGCGGCGTGTGCGTCAGGCGGCGGCCGCCTCGGTGCGGTCCGCGTCGTCCCCACCCTCCGGGCTCTCCCCCGCGCCGGTCAGGAAGGCCGGCAGGGAAGCGTCGCCGCCCTCCGCATCGCCCTCGGCGCCGGCATCGCCGCTGGCCGCCGGCTCCAACGGCCGGCGCAGCGGCTCGGGCAGCCAGCCGCTGCCGGCCAGCAGCCGCTCGGCCTCCTTGGCCATGTCGGGCTTGCGCAGGTGGTCGATCAGCTGCGCCGCCTCAGGCCCACGCGCCTCGCGCACCGCCTCCAGGATGCGCGCCTTCGGCACCCGGCCGAGGTAGCTGTCCACCGTTGCCGTCCAGCCGGCCGCCGCCATGTCGAGGCCGACCGCCGCGGCCAGCAGGTCGGCGTGGGCGGCGCGCTGCGGCGCCCGGTTCCACGGCTCGTGCACCGCGTTGACGCCGAAGGAGACGCAGTGGGCGAACAGGGCGGCCCGGCTGTCGCCGTCGAACCCCACCAGCGTCTCCCAAAGGGCGGCCGGTTCGCCCGGCAACTGGGTGCTCCAGGCGCGCTGGCGGGCGTCGATCGCCCGGGCTGCGGCGCTGGCGGCGAGGTCGGGCGGCTGCACCCCGAAGCCGGCGCTCTTCAGCTCCAGCTCCAGGCAGGAGGCGCCGGGGCGCTGGGTGAAGGTGCGCAGGCACAGCGCGTGCAGCGCCACCAGGAAGGCGGTGTCGGGGTCGTTGGCCAACGCGTCGCGCAGCGCCAGGGTGCGGTGCACGCTCAGCTCGATCAGCAGCCGCTCCGGCAGCGGCCGCAACCCCTCGTCGTCGTCCGACGCCGCAGTCCCGGCGACCGGCACCGGGGCCGACACGCTGGCACCGCCGGCAATGGCGGCCGGCTGGGCGGCCACCGCCCCGCCCGCCGGGGTAGTGACAGGGCCCTCACCGTCCGGCGGGAGAGCCGGAGCCACCGGTTCGACCGGTGCCTCGTCCTCCGGCCGCACGTAGCCGCGGTCGACCTGGAGCCCGCCCTCGACGTCGACGCTGATGAACACCCCGGCCCGCGCCACTTCGGCCGTCTCGTAGACCAGCGGCCGCTCCTCCAGCGCCCGCAACTCCACATCGATCTCGGCGAGGCGGCGCGCCACCCGATCCAGCTCCTCCGCTTCCGCCGGCTCGCTCGCCTCCAGCCGCTCGTACTCGGCGTGCAGCGCGTCGTAGGTGGCCTGCTCCGCCTCGCTCAGCGGCACCGGCTCGCCGGCCAGACGGCGCAGGCCCCGGCTGTGCCCGTAGGGGAAGGCCAGCGCCACCTCCACCCACTTCCAGCCCTCCGCCCGCACCGTGGCGGCCTCGGCCTCCAGCTTCTCCGCCACCAGCCGGTCGAGCAGCGCCGGGTCCTGCAGCCAGCCGCCGCCGTCGTGCTGGAACAGGTCGCGCATCACCGCCCCGCCGGCCGCCTCGTAGGCCTCCACGCCGACGAACAGCGCCCGCTTGTCCGACGCCCGCACCGCCCCCTCGGTGAGCAGGCGGCGGATCTGGTAGGGCTCGCGGCTGTAGGCGCGCGACAGCGCCTCCCACACCTGCTCCTGGCGGGCGTGGTCGCCGCTGACGGTGAAGGCCATCAGCTGGTCCAACGTCATGCGGTCCTCGGCGTAGGCGTCGAGCAGCACAGGCGCAACGGCGGCGAGCTTGAGGCGCTGCTTCACCACGCCGGGGGCGACGAAGAAGCGGGCGGCGATCTCCTCCTCGCCCAGCCCCGCCTCGCGCAGGGTCTGGAAGGCACGGAACTGGTCAAGCGGGTGCAGCGGGGCGCGCTGGACGTTCTCGGCCAGCGAGTCCTCCTCGGCCAACCCGGCGGTGCGCACGACGCAGGGCACCGGCTGGGTCTTGCTCATGCGCTTCTGCTTGACCAGCAGCTCCAGCGCCCGGAAGCGGCGGCCGCCGACCGGCACCTCGAAGACGCCGGTCTCGGCGCCCTCGGCGTCGAGCACCGGGCGGACGGCGAGGCTGTGCAGCAGGGTGCGCCGCGCGATGTCCTCGGCGAGGTCCTCGATGGAGACGCCGGCCTTGACTTTGCGGACGTTGGCCTGGGACAGCACCAGCTTGTTGAAGGGGATGTCGCGCGAGGTGTTGAGGACGATCTTGGGCGTGGCCATATCGAACTTCTCCGCGACGGACAGCCGGGAGCCTCTCTCCCGACCTCCTCATCCGTCGCCCCAATCCCCCGCCCTCCTCTCCCTCTTCTTGCGGCACGGTTCCGCAAGCGCCCAGCGCTCCCCCGTCCTCCCCGAACGGCCGCTTGCCGGAGAGCGCCGCCACGCGCATCATCCCGTCCGGGTTCGGCCGAAGCGTTTGGGGAGAAACAGCGGTCCATCCGCATTCTTGGTGCAGCGGAAGGCTGGATCACCCCCGTTGGAGTCGCTTTGAGGACGCGATGGCCCAATAGGTCAATGCCACCGCGGCCAAGCTGCCTTTTACCAACCGATGTTCGTCGCTTCGACGTTGATATAAGAGCTGACATTGAATGGGAAAATCATCGCATTTCCAAGGGCAGAAGCGATGTCCCCCAAGAATGCGATAATGTGGTCATTGCGGTCATTCGCATCCACGATGCGCACTCCAGTTGCCGCAGACATTCCAAGGTTTTCATTGAGAACGCGCGGATAGGTGGTAGGTATTCCATGACCATGGAAATAACTTTGATAGCCGTCCTCAATACTGAGAATCATGTTGTGCCTCATAGCGAACTGCTCATCACCTCCAGGCGAAGTTGAAACAACCCGCTTCATCAGGCTGCTAAGGTTATCGCCGCCACTAAATTCAATCCGCTCACACACTAGGAACGTCACGATATTTTGAGCTGGATGCTCAAACACGTCATAGGCCATGCGCGCCGCCGCCCTTCGCTCAAAGCCCTCATCCACGAAAGCCTGATGCAGCTGAAAGAACTGCATAACCATGTGAGTGGGTTTTGTCGGATAGACGACAGGCGGGGGATCGACCCTCATGCGCTTAACTTTACTTAATTTGTCCAGAATTTCCTCAAACCGCTTGGCCTCCACAACGGATTTTATCTCTCCGACACCGTAGACAGTTTCCACAGGGAAAAACCGCCGCAGATCGCCAGTTTCGAGCTTTGGCGTTTCGTTCTCATCGTAGACAATGACATCGCATTGAGTGCTGCGGCTCGCGGGGTCAACTTTCGACGTGTGGCCGATCACGAACCCCTCAGAGCATGCGAAGTGAGACGGCAGGAACGATAGAAGCATGCGCTTAAGAAGGCGCTCCCTATATCCGCCAAATTCTCCCGGATGATATAATTTACCTGTGGTAGCATTCTCGAACAAATCCCGAGATAGTTCGAGAAAGTTGCGCCGAAAGCTCGCGGCGTGTTCGCGCGCTAGTTTTTCAATGATCGGATTCATGAGTGCAACCTCTCAGCCTTCTAGCAGGCCGCGGAAAAAGGCTATGCCGGGCCTGCGGGTCGTGATTCTCTCAAGTTGCAGAGAAAGCGGCCGGAGAGGGGACGATGCGGGGATCGGACGAACACAGCGAGGGGCTGTTCAGCTATGTGAGCTGTGAGGCTCGTGTTCCGGCGAGCCATCCTCTACGACCGATCCGTGCCATCGTTGATGAAGCGCTGGAGGTGATGTCGCCGACGTTCGAGGGGCTGTACTCGACGATCGGTCGACCATCGATCCCGCCAGAGAAGCTGCTGCGGGCGCTACTGCTCCAGGCCTTCTACTCGGTGCGCTCGGAACGCCAGCTGATGGAACAGCTCGACTACAACCTGCTGTTCCGCTGGTTCGTCGGCTTGTCGATGGACGCCCCGGTGTGGGACGTGACCGTGTTCACCAAGAACCGGGAGCGCCTGCTAGCCGGCGATGTGGCGGCCAAGTTCCTGGCCACCGTGCTGGGTCAACCCCGGGTCAAGGCGCTGCTGTCGGACGAGCATTTCTCAGTGGACGGCACGCTGATCGAAGCCTGGGCCAGCGTTAAGAGCTTCCGGCTCAAGGATGGCAGCGGCGAGCCGCCGGGGCCAGGGCGCAACGGCGACCGCGACTTCCATGGTGAGAAGCGGTCCAACGAGACCCATGCCTCGACCAGCGATCCCGAAGCGCGGCTGTACCGCAAGGGCAACGGGCAGCCGGCGAAGCTGGCCTTCATGGGCCACGCCCTGATGGAGAACCGGAACGCCCTGGTGGTGAATGTCCGGCTGACGGCAGCCACCGGCTTGGCTGAACGCGAGGCGGCGGTGTCCATGGTCGAGGCGATCCCCGGCCGTCACCGCATCACGGTGGGCGCCGACAAGGCTTACGACACCAAGGATTTCGTGGCGAACATGCGCGAGTTGGGCGCCGCTGCGCACGTCGCGCAGAACACGAGCAATCGCCGCTCGGCGATCGACGGCCGGACCACCCGCCACCCTGGCTATGCCGTGTCCTTGCGCATCCGCAAACGGATTGAGGAGCTGTTCGGCTGGATCAAGGGAGCTGGCTTGCGCAAAACGCGTCATCGCGGCACGGCCCGCGTCGGTTGGATGTTCACCCTGACCGCTACCGCCTACAACCTGATCCGCCTACCCAAGCTGCTGGCGGCGGCATAATCATGCCCGGAGTCCGCCTCAACGGCGGCTCCGGGCGTCTCGGAGCGCGAAAACGCGCTCCATTCTGACAAAACGGACGCCGGAAACGCCATTTCTAAGCCTCAGCGGAGGCAAAGAGCCGAAATATGTTCGTTTTTTCCGCGACCTGCTAGCCGTCGCTGGTATAGCCAAACCGCAACACACGGCAAACCCCCTACGGCCACCGCCTCCTCTCATCGACACGCTGAATGGGCAGTTGGGGCGCTACGCCGGCGCAGCTTACACACCACACAGGCCCTCGCATTCGTTGGGCCAGAGATCGAGCTGGCCACGGTCGGCTTCGGTCATCAGGTCCGCCTCGTCGAACGGCACGGCGGAGCGGTGGATATAGACCTCGCCACGGATGACGCGAAAACCGGTGCGGATAGCGCGGTCCACCGCCACGGCGTCGGCCCAGGCGTCCGGATCGCCGTTGCGCAGCCGCCGCCATTGGGCGTCGGAGTGGAAGGGGCAGCCGATGCGGGCACTGCGGCGCGGCTCCGGAAGCCGTGCCGGGCCAGCCAGAGCAGGCAGCCGCGCCGGGTCATCCGCCGCTCGACCAGCGGCTAGCGGTTGACCTACCAGTCCTCGGCCGACGGCTTCATGCGCGCCGCCTCGTCCAGCGAGATGCCTATCCACTGCTCCACCGCCGGAACCGTGGGCGAGCGCCGGCCGGCGATCCCGGCCAGTTCGCGCACCTTGCGGCGGACCGGCACCACCTTGAAGTCGCCGGTGCACTGTCTGGGGATCATGCCGATGGTGACGCGGCCGGCCGGCAGGATGCGCGTGCCGACGACGACCGTCCCGCCCCGCCCGTCCTCGCCGATGAGCGGGACCACGGTCCCGGGCGGGGTGACGGTGCGGGTGTAGGCGGGGATCGAGGCTCGGCGTTGCCCCCGCGCTCCGACCAGGAGGTCGGCCCGGAGGTTGTCGGCCGGGACGACGTGGACCGGAAAGGGCAGCACGCCCGGGGCCATCAGCCAAGCGAGATGGCGGCAGACCGCCTGCGACTCCCAGCCGGTGTCGGCGAAGACGGCGCAGTCGGGCATCGGGCCGATGATGCCGTGCGCCGCCATCAGGGCCAGGGTGGTGGACTGGACGCCGGCGCCGAGGCTGAGGACGCGCAGCCGGATCGTTCCCGCTGCCGGCTCGGCCGGCGGGCACCGTAAGGAGAGCGCGCCCATCACACGAACTCCCGCCCGTCACCGGCCGCGGGGACGGTTTCGGGTAGGAAGCCGAGGAGGTAGTCGGCCGCCTTGCTGGCCTGGCTGGCGGCGCGGACGATGGCATGATTGTCCCCGCGCAGCACCTCGACCCATGCGCCGACATAGTCGGCGTGGCGGACGGTGGGGACGATGCCGAGCGCCGCGCAGAGAAAGGCGGCTGAAATTTCGGCGACGAGCTCCTCGAAGGCGTACTTGCGAGAGCCAAAGGACCCGGACAGGTCACGGTTCAGCCTTGAGGCGTGTCCGGTTGCGTGCGCTCCCTCGTGGAGGGCGGTTCTGTGCCAGTTGATAGGCTCGAAGAAGGCCTGCGGAGGTGGCACCTGCACGTAGTCGTGCTGGGGGCTGTAGAAGGCGCGGGTACCGCCGATGCGGAACTCGATGCCGCTGGCGCGGATCAGCGCCTCGGCCCGCGGCAGGATTAGCCCCTCCGGGATCGGCCGCGGCGCCACGGCGATGCCCTCGGGCAGGCCCTCGCATTGGTCGCAGTTGAAGACCGTGAAGCGCTTCAGGAAGGGGATCGCCTGGGGCTCGTCCCCGGTGTCCCGTGCGCGCCGGCGCTCGTCGTCGGGGATGAAGCGGTCGGCGTAGACGACGGTGGTGCCGCGCTCGCCCTTGCGGACGTGGCCGCCCAGAGCCAGAGACTGACGGAACGTAAGCCAGCCCTGGCCGGAGAAGCCGCGGGCGACGACGGCGCCCCACAGGATGAGCACGTTCACGCCGCTGTAGGCGCGGCCGGTGGCGGCGTTGCGCGGCAGGCCGAGCGGGGCGGAAGTGGCCGGGGTTCCCCAGGGCTGCACCCAGGGCAGCCGGCCGGCCTCCAGCTCGGTGATGATCCGGGCGGTGATCTCGGCGTAGAGGCTGGTCCGGTCGGAACCGGCGCGGGCGGTTGGCGCGGTGTCGGACATGGCGGGTCTCCGCGACGGGCTGGCCGGAAGCCTGTCCTCCAGCCCTCAAGCCCGTCGCGAACACCGCCTCGGCCCTCTCCCTCTTGGTGCGCCCGCCTCCTGCCGGCCGACAGGATGGCCAAACAAAAAATGGCCCGGCGTTGATGCCGGGCCGGTCGAGATGGAAAGGGGACGGGCCGTCAGCCGCCGTCGCCGGGATCGACGCCGGGGTGCAGGGGCTGGGCCCGGCCCATCCAGGGTTCCGGCCGGATGCAGCGCACCCAGTCGGCGAAGCCGGGGATGAAGCCGAGATCCTCGCGGACGTGTTGCTCCCCGATCAGCCGCACTGGCACGACGCGGCCGGTGGACAGCGTCAGCGTGACGCCGTACAGCGTCTCCAGCAGGAAAATGCCCTCCGCGTGATGGCGCAAGGCCCGGTGCCGGAAATCAGCGGTTATGGCTTTTGAGCCATCCACTGGTGCAAGGCCATGTACTCGTTCGCCGTCCCTCCCCAGATGCGCGCCGACGACAGGGCGTGATGTCATCCGCGAGCTTGCCCGCTCCTTTTTCGGATCTTCAACTGCGGTAACCAGTAGTTCGGCGGCCTACGCGTAGACCCCCAATTTCAGCCATTCATCACTTCGATTTGAATGTGGTGCCCAATGCCGTGGAACCGGCAGTTTGAGCGCCGCTTGCACCGCGACTACCGACTCAGGGGGCGCCTGATCAACCGTGAGGATATCAAAGTTAAGCGGGAAAATATTGTCGATAAACTGCGGACTCCAGGTCCTGCTCACGAGCTGGCAATAATCCACCGCTTCAAATATCACAGCGAATTGGCTTGCAGCTTGGTCAGTCTCAGGCAGCCATACAAGTCTTTCTCCGGGCGTCAATATTTCCTGACCGTTGATAATACCATTCACTACCTTGCCGTCTCGATCAAGAAAGGGCACCGGATCAGTCACACCCCAGTAATGACCTTCCGAATAGCTTGAAACGCTCTCAGGGGAGTCGGTCACCAGAATCTCAAGCAGGTCACCGTTGGAATGGGCCTGATAGACGTTAGCAACGTCCATTTTTCCGGCCAGCAGACTCATCGGATCGGGGTAAGTCAGGTGAAAGAACGTTTGGCCTGCTTCTAGGCTGAGTGCAAGGCGGTCTCCGGCTCGCAGGTAGTGTGGGGACGGCGATTTCCAGCTCGCGATCCCACCCGCCTCGACTGCAGACAAGCGGATTGTCTCGACCGCCTCATCGACAGTGACGAAGAAAAACTCTCGGCTGGAGTTCACCCGTTGGGTTGCAAGGATCGTATGTGCTCTTTCTTCGACGTCGACTGGTCGGGATGTCGCCGTCCGATATTCCACCGTAAAGGGCGCAGGAACGCCTGTCGTGAACAGCTTCTTGGCGCGGTCCTCGGCCAGTAACCCGGTCTGGCCAATCTTCACCAAGCCGGACACGTAGTAGGGGTTCGTCAGCACGTACACAAACCCGACTTCATGCATTTTGCAACCCTTCGCCGAAAGCGTCATTGATTGTCAGTACCTTACCGTCAGCAACAGGTACGGGATCACCTTCCGCGCCCACAGCCGACCGAACCGCTCCTTAAACATGCAGACCGACCGTGAAGCACCCTTATACGGCATTATTGATGAAGATTACGTCATTCGTGAGCATACATACCGCGCAGGCTCAAACCTCTCTCCTGCCGTCCAGATTTCGATGATAATCTCGTTATAGTAGCGATAATGTTTCTCGCGCGTTAGCTTCGTGGGTGGTTCATAAGGGAACGCAATGACAATTGACAAACTTATCGGGTGGTTACTCGCAAAGAAGACCAAGGCGGCGATTGTGGCCGCTGCGCAGGCGCTGACGGCGGACAAGCGGCCGATACGCCCCCAAGGCTCTCAGAAGGAATTCGACAGAGAGCTGAAGCGGCACCTCAAGGATCTTGGCAACTATCTCGTGAAGAACCAGCGGCGCGAGGCCATGGCCACCGCGCTGGCTCTCGTTATCACCGACGCAGAGTTCACCATCGCGGAGATTCGTCGCGTCGGGCTGTTCCGCGCTTCGCGCTATGCGTACCAAGGCTCCCTCGTCGGCCACATCGCCACGGCGATCCTTCAGATTCGGCCCCTGCTGACCCTTCATCCGGATCGCTTCGCCTATCTCGAGTCGGTCCAGGCACTGACCCGGCTGGCGCCAAATGTTCGCAAGTTGCATGATGACCTTGCTGATTTCCTGCGGCTCCGCAAGGACGAGGTGATCAAGACGATCCTCGTTCTGGTGAACAACGTCTTCTATTTCGGCTGGGTTCATCACCCCCAAATAGACTCGGAGGAGCCGCAGCACTACTCCGCCGAGGATTTTAGCGAGGCGGCATCCCTGGTGTTGTCAATGTATCGGGAGATGTTCAAGCTTACAGCGGAGACCTGCAATCTTGTCGACGAAAAATTAATCAAGACGACCGATCTCCCCTATTATCGACTGCTGGTCGTAGCAGCCAAGATCAACAAATTTCGGGAGGCCGAGGCCACCATCGACAATCTTCCGTACCAGGCCGTCTTGAGCGGAACTTCTGTCACTGTGTCATCCATTGACCCGGACATCGAGAAATCGGTACGCCTCGGCTACATCCAGTCCCAGTTCCAGCTCCTCAAGCGCTTGAAAATGCTGGAGGAGCTTGATGCACCGGTTTCCATCAAAGAATTTGTCAATCAAGGGTGTCGCACGGGGACACTCGAACAGGTTGTCACAATTGTCGACAAGCCGATCAAGAGATTGACACTCCGCCTTCCGACCGCCCCCCAAATCTTCGGCCTGTTCTCCACCCACCAGCGCTTCAGAGATGAGATCGAAAACCTCCTAGTGCTGGACGTCGACAATTTCGACAATAAGGAAACGACGCCAACCTATAAAATATCCGACCGGATCTCCTCCGAGGATATTTTCAAAATGCAGCGGTATTTTCGCTTTCTTAGCTGCATCTATCAGAAGAGACTTGAGGGTTTTACCGATCCCGATAGATTATTGCTGACCTATCGTTCGACGGTGCTCATCATGCCGCGCGATGAAATCGTCAACCAGCTCAACTTGATCTTCCACGATTATGAGAAGACCAAGGAGTTGATCGACTATCTGACCTTGGGCGAAAACCGCACCTTCGTGGATCTGCAATACACACCCATCATCGTTATAGGCGATCATGTCGTCATTGCACCGCACCTCGTGGCCGCTTCGAATCTAGTCCGTAACATCGTCACCGCCAACAAGCTGCGGACCGATCTGGTCGCGGGAACCATCGACCCGATGCAGAAAGCGGTGGCCGACGCTCTCGCGGAGGCGGGGTTCAAGGTCGAAGTTGAGGCCAAAATCAGAATCAGCGGCAAAGAGGTGGAGACCGATATCGTCGCTTGGCGGGATGACACCTTGTTCCTGTTCGAATGCAAGAACGCCTACCTCCCCTGTAACGCTCACGAAATGCGGAACAGTTTCGAGCATATTGAGAAGGCGGGCCACCAACTGACGCTCCGCAATACGACATTCCAGGCGATCGCCAACCAGAAAGCCCTGTTCAAAAAGCTTGGCTGGAACGTGCAACCCACCACCGCGATCCATACCGGCATCGTCATCGCCAACCGCGTTTTCCACGGTGCCAAGATGAGCGGCCATCCAGTGCGGCACGCCCATGAGTTCATCAATGTTGTTCTCCGCGGCTACATCGGCATCGGAGACGAGCAGATCAGCTTCTGGAAGGGACCGACGTTCCAGACATCTGACTTGGTGTCATATCTGAATGGTCAGACGGTAATCGTGGATCAAATATCCTCCCTAGAACCCGTCACCCAAAAATACCTATTCGGCCCGCGCTCCCTCGAAATCCTAACTTATGTGCTGCGTCCGGAAAAACTGGACGAGAAGATCAGGGCAAGTCGGACCGACATAGGTGGCGACGCTCTAATCTGATGCGAATGATCAAGTGGATCAGGCCGGATTTTATGGGGAGCCGCGCTCGATATCCTCGCGAAGTGGGTCTCTCTCGACCGCGAAACACGTCGTCTCCCGTGTGGAAGCGTGGATTGAAACCTCGTGCAGTTCTCGCTGCTGGCGCGACAGGGGCGAAGGTGCACATCTACGATGTCCTCCCTACGCCTACCGACGATCGGCCGGCTCTGGCCGGGCTTCACAGAACGGGTCGGCCCAGGCCTGGCACAATGCCGGCTCGGCCTCGGCCGGTGGTGTGGCGGCCCCCCCGCCGATGATCTCGTTGTGGTTGGAAGCGCACATGTCCGGTCTCCGCGACCTCCTTCGTCTTTGGCTTCACCTACCGGGTGTGCTGCATTCAGCCGGTACTCTGGACGGGGTGGGCCTGCCCCTTCACCGCGGTGTCGATCCTGTCATCGACGGCTGACGGTTCTTCCACTCCATGCCAAGAACGTCCCGGCGCCTGAGCCGGGCCTTTGTCTGGCCCTCCGTCCTGCCGGAAGGTGTGAGACGGGGAGGGAGAGGGCCGAGACGGTGTTTGCGACGGGTTTGAAAGGCGGGAAGAGAGGCTTCCGGCCGGTCCGTCATCGCGGACGCGGCCCTCCCCGATCAAGGGCGAAACCGACGGCTTCCCGTTGACGCCTCACGCCAGCCACGCTGAAGTGGCGGTGATGATGTCCATGCAGGCGTCCCAGTTCCACCGCACAGCGGAAACGGTCCCTCCCGTCGCCGGCGCCTACGTTCTGCTCGTCAGGCTGGCGGAAGCGGTGGACGTCGCCCTGCCCGGCCGGGCCAAGGCCATTCTGCCGCCGGGGCGGTACCTGTACTGCGGCAGCGCCCGCGGCCCAGGTGGACTGCGCGCCCGCGTCGGCCGTCACATGCGCCGGGATAAGAGCGTTCGCTGGCACATCGACCGCCTGACCACGGCGGGTACCGTGACCGGCTGCTGGGTTTTTCCCGTCGGCGAGGAATGCGCGCTGGTCGCACGCCTCGCCGCCCTGCCGGTCCCGATTCCGGGGTTCGGCAGCAGCGACTGCACCATCTGCAGGAGTCATCTCCTGGCATGGCATGGTGGCATCGCGCTGCCCTTCGGTGCACCGGATGTTTCCCCGGCCGCCGCTGGACCGGATGTCGCCCGGGTGCTATCGGTCGCGGCCATGACCGATACCGTCGACTTCACCCCCGCCGAACGCGATCTGATCCGCCGCGAGTTCATGAGCCGCTGGTCGGAACCGCCGCGGCTGGCGGACGGCATCCTTCTGAAGCGATGGGCGACTGGCTCGCGGAAAGGCGAACCGAAACTCCCGGCCATCGTCCAGAGCCTGCTGGAGCGCGGGCTGGTAACGATCGCCGAAACGGATCGGGGGTTTCCCCGCGCCCATTTCACCCCGGCGGGCTACGCCGCGTTGCGGGCCATGGCGGCCAGCCCGCGGCATCTCCCACCGGAGCGCTACGGTCATCTCATCGACGAACTCGCGCATCGGTCGGAGGAGCGCTGATGTTCGGGCGTCCGGCAAACGTCTCGGTCGGCGACCGCTTCACCAAGGCCGGCTAGCCGTCGCGGGTGTTTCATCGTGATGGCTGTGGACGACCGCCCCGGTCGGCCGCCGCACGCGTTCGTGTCCGCGGCGCCGAATGGTGGAGACCGCCGGCTGATCGCGGTCTCCGCACTCACCGATCCGACCCTGTTCAGACGACTGTAAGAGGGGCGAGCAGTAAGCATCCGGTGAGCGCCGCGGTCAGTCCGGCTTCCAGTTCCAGGGCAGCAGTTCGTGCAGGCGGGTTTGAGGGATGTCGTTGATGCGTGCCAGCACGTCGGCGAGCCACGCCTGGGGATCGATGTCGTTGAGCTTGGCCGTGGTGATCAGGCCGTACATGATCGCCGCCCGCTGGCCGCCGCGATCGGAGCCGCAGAACAGCCACGCTTTCCTCCCGAGGGCGATCCCGCGCAGGCCGCGTTCGGCAGCGTTGTTTGTCAGGCACAGCCGGCCATCGCCGAGAAACCGGGTGAAGGCGTCCCAGCGGGTCAGCATGTAGTCCATCGCCTTGGCTACGGGGGCATGGCGGGAGAGCCGGGCGCGCTCCGTCCGCAACCAGTTCTCCAGCGCGGCTACCAGGGTGACGCCGTGTTCCTGGCGTGCCGCCAGCCGCTCGGCCGCCGGCTTGCCGTTCAAGGCGCGCTCGAGATCAAAGATGGCGTCGATGCGCGTCACGGCCTCCAGCGCCAGCGGCGAGATCGGCGGGGCATCCTTGCCGCGTTTCGTGTTCGCAGCGATGTCGGCCAGCTTGAAGAAGCCGCGCCGGGCATGCGCCCAGCACAGCGCGGCCCTGATCGGCCCCGGCCGGCGGTCGGGTTCGTACAGCCGGTTGTAGCCGGCGAACGCATCGGCCTGCAGCCAGCCCGTAAAGCCGGCCAGATGCCGTTCGGGGTGTTCGCCCTTGCGGTCGCGCGAGTAGTGGAACAGCGCCGCCGGTGGGGCTTGGCCGGCAAACGGCCGGTCATCGCGCACATACACCCACAGCCGCCCGGTGTCGGTCTTGCCCTTGGCCAGCACGGGCACCGGCGTATCGTCGCCATGCAGCCGCCCGGCCGCCATCACATGCGCCGCGATCAGGTCGTGCAGCGGCCTCAGCACCGCGGCGGCGGTGCCCACCTGGTCGGCCAGGGTGGACAGGCTGAGCGGCACGCCTTCCCGCGCGTAGCGCTCGGCCTGCCGGTTCAACGGCTGATGCTGGCCGAACTTCTCGAACAGGAGGGTGGCCAGCAGGTTGGGGCCGGCCCAGCCCCGCGGGGTGGTGTGGAACGGCGCCGGCGGCTGGCTGATCGTCTCGCAGGCCCGGCAGGAGAACCGCTCGCGCACCGTCTGGATCACCTTCCACCGGCGCGGGATCATCTCCAGCGTCTCGGTGATCGTCTCGCCCAGCTTGCACAGCTTGTCCGAGCCGCAGCACGGGCAGTTCGCCGGTGCCGGCACAACGACGCGCTCGCGCGGCAGGTGGTCGGGAAAGGGCTGGCGTGATGGCCGTTTGCGGGTGAAGGCCGCCACCGCGGTGATGCGGGCAGCGGCCTGTTCGGCCGCCAACTCGTCCTCGCTGGCCGTCGCTTCCAACTCCTCGAGCTGGAACTCCAACTGGTCCAACAGGCGTGCCTTGCGCTCGGAGCGTGTGCCGTAAAGCTCGCGCCGGAGCTTCTCGATTTCCAGCTTCAGGCTGGCGATCAGCGCCTCGGTGTTGGACGCCATCGCCCTGGCCCGGGCCGCTTCGGCTTCCGCGGCGTCCGCCCGCGCCTCGGCCTGCGCCAAGGCGGCGCGCAGGCTGGCGATGTCGTCGGCCAAGGCGGCAGGGGGCGGAGCGGCGGTCATGGCGCCAGTTTACCCGGGATCGCGCCGTCGAGCCGCCGCAATCTCCCCTGAACCAGCCCGTCGATTCACCGTGTCGCAGTCACCCCGCGGCCTCGGGGCGCCAAGTCTTCTGCGGGTTGCGCCAGTCGATGCCTTCGAGCAGATAGCCCATCTGCCCCACCGAGATCGACACCGCGCCGTCCGCCGGCGTTGGCCAGATGAACCGGCCCCGCTCCAGCCTCTTCATGAACAGGCAACTGCCCTGGCCGTCATGCCAGATGATCTTCACCAGATCACCCCGGCGCCCGCGGAAGATGAAGAGATGGCCGCTGTGCGGGTCTTGGGCGAAGCGTTCCTGAACCAGCAACGCCAAGCTCGCCCAGCCCTTGCGCATGTCGGTGTGCCCGGTGGCCAGCCACACCCGCACCCCGCTCGGCACCGGGATCATGCCAGGGCACTGACGACGGCCGCCGCTAGGGCCGGGTCGACCGGCCCTTCCAGACGCAGGCGTGTCCCGCTGGGCAAGATGACCTCGAGGATCGCCGGGCTCGTGGCCGGCGGCGCCGGAGGCGGCAATGACCCAGGGGGCTCCACGACCGGCGGTTCCGTTACGGTCGGCTCCGGCGCGATGGTCACCGCGACGAAGCTGGACGGTTCGGCCACGGCACTCCCTGTGGCCTTCATCAGCCCCCGCCAGCGATACAGCAGGCTTTCGTGCACGCCCAGCCGGCGGGCCGCGTCCGTCACCACCACGCCGGGGCGGAACGCCTCCTCGACCATCCGCACTTTCTCCGCCGGCGTGTAATTCCGCCGCCGCTCCGTTCCCGTCAGAACCTCGACCCGCTGATAAGCCATGACGTTTGCAACTCGTTTGCGTCCGCGCGATGACGCGCCACACAAACCTCAGACGCCAACCCCTACTTTGCCAAGGCGGCGCTCACCGGAGGCGTACGGCGAGCACGGCGCTGATCACACCGCAAGCGATGGAGCCGATCAAAGCACCTGGACAGCCGGCACCTCGCTGGAGAAGCGCAGCTTGCGCCGGATCATCTCCCCCATCTCGGAGGAAACCTTGGTGAGGCTCTGCGCGCCTCGCAGTCGGGAACGGGAACAGCACACCGCCCCTGCTCCATCCTCGAGGACCATACCGAAGCCGTCGCCTACCGATCCGACCCGTCCTGCCGCCGAGGACCGCGAACCGCTGTCCGGGCTGGTGGAGCGCATCGCCTATCACAACACCGAGAACGGCTACTGCGTGCTGCGGGCCAAGCTCCTACTCTTCCAAGTCGGCGTAGTCGCGTCAGTGCCACGCTGCCTCGTGCTCCAGCCATGAGTCGATATCCGACAGCATGCGCCCTGACCAGTTGCCGAGCTGCGGATGCTTGGCCCATGAGTCTAGCGGCACTCGGAAGCTGCGCAGATGTTTTTCTAGCGACCCGCCATAGGAACTTGGCAGCATGCGCGAGCGTAGCGCATTGCGGAACTCGGCAAGCCTGCCATAAAGATCGGCGAGTTCCTGCAGGGCCGGATGCCATGTCCACGCGTCGTCCACCTGCTCGAGGATTGGATAGAAGCTGAGAAGGAACGCGATCCGGCCCTCAGGATCCTGCTGGACCCATTCGAGCATCGCCGCTTGGGGTGTTTCGAAGAGCACACCCGAACCAGTCCGGATCACGTCGAAAGCGAAGGGCTTGGTAGCCGCGATGATCATTTCCAACCGGTCGCGCTCGGAGCGCGTCGCAACCTCATAGAAGCCCGCCAGCACCGCCCAGGCCCCCAATGGCGCGTGCTTGACGATGATCGTGAGGCCGGCGCGAAGCGCATCGGCCGGGCGGTTGTAATGTCCGCCGACCGAGCGGCACGCCCGCTCGATCTGCTGGGCGAAGCCACGTGCGAAGGCGTCGTCGATTGCATCGGAGGCAGCGAGGCGGCGGATCAAGCGCTCGAGCGCATGTTCCGCATGCCCGGTGTTGCCCTTGCCCCCATCCGCGATCACTGGCGCCAATATGGCGAGCTTGATCAGTGCCGGGATCTCGGGTGGAAGATCCTTGTCGCCATGAGTAACCATGGAAAGGATTTCGATGGCCGCCCAAGCGCCGCCATCGCTTCGGTCGAGCAGAGCTTCGATCAGGGCGGTGAGGGTTGGCATGGAGACGGCGTCCAGGGCCCTGCCGTAGGAGATCGGAACGACCCGGAACGGATCAAGCGTCTTCGCGCGGACCTCGTCCACGATGGATTTGACGCGCTCGTCCGTCATGCGCAACGCGCTATAGATGTTCATCGGGCTTTCGGAGAGGACCCGCGACGATTTTGCGATGTCGACCAGCTTATTGAGCTGCTCGATGTCTCCAGCCAGCTGGCGGTCCAGCGAGGAGAGGAGTGCGCGCACGAAGCCGACACCAGCACGGCTATCACTCGCCTCGAGCACATCGACTGCCTTTTTGAAGGCGCCGAGCGGATCGGGCAGATGCTCGCAAGCGCCTGCGCGAAGGGGAAGGGTGCGTTCAACTCCTCGCTGGCCATCACCTCAATGACCCGGGCGAGTTGTACCGGGTCGCCGGCGATCGCCGGTGCCAGCCCCTGCGCACGCCGCGTAGCATAGTCAAAATCCAGGTCGTTAACATTGTCGATGTAGCGCTGGTCGGGATCTTGGATGTCGGTCCCCCAGAACCGGCTGTAGAAAAGCGCCTGCTCCACCGGTTGGGATGGAAGTGCCGTATCGTAGAGCGCGCGCACCGACTTGGTGAAATCGTCGGGCCGGCTGGGGCTGTCGAAATAAAGCCAGTCGCCGATGTGCCTGGTTCCCTCAGACCAATGCCCCCTAACGGCGACCACTTCGTTCACGAAGGTGGTAATAATGGGGAGCAGTTTCAAAGCCGAGCAGCGTGCGCAGGTCCGCGGCGATTATTTCCTCGATGCGTGAACGGAGTGAGAGGACAGTGCGCCAGACATCGAGCAGGCGCTCCAAGGCCCAAGAGAAGTAGCTGACCACCACCTCGTGGTCTTGCGGCAACCATTCCGACCGGTACGGCTCGGTACCGACCTGCTCAAAGTCCCCGAAGCGCGTCATATGGGTTGTGAGCATCGCACCCAGCGCCTCGACACAGGCGCGCTTCATCCGCGGATCGTTGTCCTCAAGGGTTTCGTCGAGCGTTTCGCGCCTGCAGCGATCATCAGCTTCGGTGCCGGCAAGCGCCACCTGGAACAGACGGCGCAGCAACTGAAGGACAGGAGTATCGGCATCGAGATCCGATGCGGCGGCGAGGCGAAGGACGAGACCGGTGGTCGGTCTGAAGGTTTGCTTGCGCGAGGCGAGGAGCCGCAGCGAATCGAGTAGAGCGTCACTGATGTCGAGCAACGCGAGTTCATCGATCGACTTGCGGATAATGGCGGAGTGGAGCACCCCCATCATAGTGTTGGGGTCGGCATGGACAAACGCGGCGAGATATGGCGCACCCTTCTCGCCCAGCAACGCCTCGACCTCCTGTAGGGGGCCGCCGAGGATATGCGATCGGACCACTTCCACCAAGGTCGGTGACCGTTCACCCAGGGAGCGCCAGCGCGCGAGCATGGAGTCACGGCACGCCGAGCTGGTGTTTGTCAGGAACGCACTGACGGTGGATGGCCGCAGATACCTCAGACGCCGCAATGCAAGATAGTTGGCGATCGGCAGCGGCTGTGCGGCCATGCTATCGTGATTACGGTCGACCAGATGCTGCTCCGCAGCGATGACGAGTTGCTCGTACATCAGCTCGCCCTTCATATGGACGAGCGTCTCGGAGAGCGTATCAAAATCGCTTGGCTCCCGGTCGGGGGCCAGATATTCGAACAGGGATAGGCATTCGAGCGCCCGGATGGTGTTGTGCTCGATGCCAGCGGCCTTGAGGATTTTCTCTGCAACGTCATGGGCCGAACTTCGAACACCGAAGCCCTTGTCGCCTGCGGAGGCGGCCAGCACCGCAAGGCGCGGAAAGCCATCGCACAGTGCGGCGATCTGGTCGAGCACATCCGGCGGTGTCGTCTTCAAACCACTGCCAAGGATGCCCTTGATGGTCGCCCTGTCCGACGGGTGGACTCTGATCATCAGGCAGCCGTCGACCTGATCCCGCCCCTCCGCACCGAGCGTAATGACGCGCAGTTGGCTGTCCGCGGCGCTAGCCAGTTCGAAAAGCCGGCGCGAGTCCTCCCAGGGACAGGCGTCCACCACCAGGACGGCTGCGTAAGGAGCATTTTTGAGGTGGTTGGCGACATCCCAGATGTGTCCGGTGACTTCCCGGTGGTCGCAGAAGATGAATTGGGCGGCCACCTGATCCCGTAGCGTGTTGGAACTGAGGGCTTGGTGGAGCGCCCGGGTCTTGCCGATGCCCGAGGCACCCCAAATGCGCACGCACGCGCCCGGGTCCGACAGATGGTCCACGATCCGTCCAGCGAGCTGGTCGAAGTCGAGGAGATCGTTGGCGCTTGATCCGAGCGAGAATTTTCGTTCCGGGCTGGGCACGAACGGCGGCGTCGCGATATCAGCGCGCTTGCCCCATCGATCGAGGGTCGAGAACGCAGCCAGCGGAATGCCGGCCTTGCGCTCCTTGACCCACAGGGCGACGGCGGGATGATCAGTGGCCCAGGCGCTGAGCTTGTTGCCATCGTAGACTTGGACCGAGGCGAGCTTGGTCGGATCGCCGCCGGCCTCGGCGATGCCGTCCCGGATTGCTGTCGCGCGGTCCTCGGCCTTGGTTCCGACCAGCGGCGTGGCTGTTACCCCTATATAGGTGCCGCCGCGCGCGAGCACGTCACTGATTGCTTGGTTGAGTACCTTGGCCTTGACCTTCTTGGACTGCGACTGCTTGGTCCAGACCTCCTTTTTCCACTGAGAGTCGCCATGGTCAGTCGCCTTGCACTGGAAGACGATGTCGCGCCCTGGAAAATATGCGGTCGAGGCTTCTCCGTTCTCCCAGTGAACGGACGCGTCCTGCCCGCCATCGGCGATCGTGATCTGCAGTGGCACATCGACATTGCGCAGCGGCACGCCGGCCTTGCGCGCTTCGGCATAGAGAAGAGCACGCAGCAGCTCGACCAGCTCGGCGCCGTCAAAATGTTCTATTTCCGATGGTCTGACGGTAAACATCAACCCTTTTAGCCCGGCGGCATTGCCGGGGAAAGGCTGAATTAAAGCATGGGAACGCGCTTCTTCAGTTCCACCACCGACATGCTTCGCTCTCCCGCCCGCCATCGTCGGTCAGCTTTTTCGTCGTTTGGTATCGAGAACACGCCACGAGTTTTCTGCCTAAGCACAGGCTTGACTCATGCTGATCGGCTACGCACGGGTATTGATCGACGGCCAAAACCTGCACCTTCAGCGCGGCGTGCACAGGAACGCTGGATGCGAGAGGATTTTCGAGGACCATTGCAGTGGTGAAGGCGGACGGACCTGCTATGATTGGCGCCGACCGAACGGGGCGGCGCGCTGGCGGTGCAAGGCGTGCCGCCGGAATTTCTCGCTGACCAGCGGTATCCTGTTCGCCTTCAACAAGCCGCCGCTGCAGCTCTCCATCACCGCCATCCTGATCCTAGTGAACAGGGTGAAAGGGAAGGCAGCACTGGTGCTGTCGCGCGACCTTGACGTCCAGTACAAGACCGCCTTCGTGCTGGCCCACAAGGTCCACGAGGTCATGGCCGCGGAGGTGAGGAACGGCGCTGGTCGAAGCTGCGCGACTGGCTGGCGAGTCGCTGATCCAGACCCGCTACCCTCCCCTCTCCGAAGCGGATTTCCCCGTCCACACCCCGGCACCCTACGCTAGAACGCTACGCCAAAACGCGCGGGAATTTCCGCCCAAATGATTCCGATGTGATTCCGGAGGTGGTCTGGAGAAGGGTGATTCCGGATATGAAAAGCCCCTGAAAAACTGTTTGTTTTCAGGGGCTTTGATTTGGTTGCGGGGCAGGATTTGAACCTGCGACCTTCAGGTTATGAGCCTGACGAGCTACCGGGCTGCTCCACCCCGCGGATGTCTCTCATATAGGGTGATGGATGTCGTGACGATGCCGGCGATTTGAGCTTCGGTTTGAGCGTCTCTTGAGTCTGAGTGACCTGGCGGCGACCTACTCTCCCACGTCTTAAGACGCAGTACCATTGGCGCGGAGGCTTTTCACGGCCGAGTTCGGGATGGGATCGGGTGTTTGACACCTCGCCATGACCACCAGGTCACCAAGGCTCAAGACCGACGCTGTTCCGAAGCGTATCGCTGTTCAGTGCAAGTGATTGAGGATGTATCGAACCGGCGGCGTTGCGTCAAGCAGGGCCTTTCCAAGCAGGCTTGCTGCTGCGCATGGCGCGGTTTGTGGTGTCGAGATCAAGCCGATCGAGCGATTAGTAAGGCTTAGCTTCAGGCATTGCTGCCCGTCCACATGCCTCCTATCGACGTGATGGTCTGTCACGGCTCTCAAGGGAGCTCTGGTTTAGAGGTGGGTTTCCCGCTTAGATGCTTTCAGCGGTTATCCCGTCCATACTTAGCTACCCGGCCATGCCACTGGCGTGACAACCGGTGCACCAGAGGTATGTCCATCCCGGTCCTCTCGTACTAGGGACAGATCCTCGCAAAACTCCGACACCCACGGCAGATAGGGACCGAACTGTCTCACGACGTTCTAAACCCAGCTCACGTACCACTTTAATCGGCGAACAGCCGAACCCTTGGGACCTGCTCCAGCCCCAGGATGTGATGAGCCGACATCGAGGTGCCAAACGACTCCGTCGATATGGACTCTTGGGAGTCATCAGCCTGTTATCCCCGGCGTACCTTTTATCCGTTGAGCGATGGCCCGTCCACGTGGAGCCACCGGATCACTATGGCCGACTTTCGTCTCTGCTCGACTTGTCAGTCTTGCAGTCAGGCGGGCTTATGCCATTGCACTCGACGAGCGATTTCCGACCGCTCTGAGCCCACCATCGCGCGCCTCCGTTACACTTTGGGAGGCGACCGCCCCAGTCAAACTACCCGCCATGCAGGGTCCCGGACCCGGATCACGGGCCACGGTTAGATGCCAGAGACTTCAAGGGTGGTATTTCAAGGTTGGCTCCACCCGGGCTGGCGCCCGGGCTTCCAAGCCTCCCACCTATCCTACACATGAAGTCCCTAGCACCACTGCAAAGCTGTAGTAAAGGTGCACGGGGTCTTTCCGTCTGACCGCGGGAACTCCGCATCTTCACGGAGAGTTCAATTTCGCTGAGTTGGTGTTGGAGACAGCGGGGAAGTCGTTACGCCATTCGTGCAGGTCGGAACTTACCCGACAAGGAATTTCGCTACCTTAGGACCGTTATAGTTACGGCCGCCGTTTACCGGGGCTTCAATTCAAGGCTTGCACCTCTCCTCTTAACCTTCCGGCACCGGGCAGGCGTCAGACCCTATACGTCGCCTTGTGTGGGCTTCGCAGAGCCCTGTGTTTTTAGTAAACAGTCGCTACCCCCTGGTCTGTGCCCCCCACAGGTGGTTGCCCACCCATAGGGCCCTCTTCTTCCGAAGTTACGAGGGCAATTTGCCGAGTTCCTTCAACACCATTCTCTCAAGCGCCTGGGTATACTCTACCAGTCCACCTGTGTCGGTTTGGGGTACGGTCTATACGGCGGGGCTGTTTCCTGGAACCGGTCCACAGCATGTCCAATCCGATAAGGACATACACGCTTTCCGATCCGTCACCTCCGCCAGGCCCACGACTATTAACGTGGTTCCCATCGACTACGCCTTTCGGCCTCGCCTTAGGGGCCGGCTCACCCTGCGTGGATTAACCTTGCGCAGGAACCCTTGGACTTTCGGCGACAGTGTTTCTCACACTGTTTGTCGCTACTCATGTCAGCATTCTCACTTCCGATACCTCCAGGCGGCCTCACGGACACCCTTCGCAGGCTTACGGAACGCTCCGCTACCACTCAGAGGACAGATGCCAGACGGCAGACGTCAGTGGCGTTCAGCTTTGCCCAGACCCTGGAGCATGCGGGCGACTTCCTGGAAGCCGTCACGCCATGCCTGCCAAGTTTCCTGGTCCACATAGCCGAGGTCCAGGCAATAGCGGCACCACAGCCTCATCTCGTCGGCTGACGAGATCGCCATGTGCAGGTATCGCCGGAACTCTGTTTTCGACCACTGTTGTCTTGAAA
>NZ_VUOI01000003.1:0-60000 GCF_015390205.1 Azospirillum sp. INR13 | reverse complement strand
CATTGGGTCAGGTTGCGGTTGGGATCGATATCCAGCAGTTCTACCTTGCGGCCGGCCCGGCGCCAGTGGTCAGCGAGACAGAGCGACAGGGTCGTCTTTCCCGGCCCACCCTTCGTGCTGGCTGACGTGATGATCGGCATGGCTTCCCACCCTGGCTGAAGGTCAGGCCGGCAAGCTGCGCCAGAGCGGCGGCCAAAGTCAACGTACCCCATCGGCGGTAACAGCGTGGCCGACCCGGAGTGTGGCTTCCACGGTCGGACAGCATTGCCCTTCGGGAACCGCCCAACCAACTCGTTGCAGTGAAACAGATAAAGTCCCGATGAGTAAAAATGCGAGCCGGGCCGGCGCGTGTCTTTGTCCCCGCCGAAAAATAATAACGGCGCGATCTTCGGGTTTTCCCTTGCGTTGCGGCCAACAAGCGCCCATGTTTGGTTGGTCGAAGTTGCTCTGGGTTATGTGTTTTTCAGCTTTCGGAAGGCTGAACTTCCTGCCTTAGGTGAATTTGATGCTTGGCTCATGTTGAGCTCGGCAACCCGGGAAAGGACACTGCCCCATGGCCAACGGTACTGTTAAGTGGTTCAATTCGACCAAGGGTTTCGGTTTCATCCAGCCGGAAGACGGCTCCGATGACGTTTTCGTCCATATCTCCGCCGTCGAGCGTGCGGGGATGGGCAACCTGAACGAAGGCCAGAAGCTGTCGTTCGAATCCGTTCGCGATCCGCGCCGCGGCAAGGTTTCGGCCGAGAACCTGCGTGCGCTCTGAGCGCAGCGGAACGGCACGATCCTGATGCGATCCAGAAGGGCGGCCTTGGGCCGCCCTTTTGCTTTTCGCCCCCTGCACTTTTCTCCCGGGTCCGGGACCGGAGTGGGCATGCCCCAGAAGAAAGCCGTTCCGACATCGCCCCCGGGTTCCGCCGATCCCTGGATGCGTGTCGCCCACATGGCCGGGCGGCTGGCAGCCACAGCCGGCACCGCCTGTTCCTCGAACCCGCATCCGCCCGACAGCGGCTTGGCGCGGTGCTGGACCGCCGGCTGGGACAGCACAGGCCCCGCCCCGGCTTCCCGGCAGGAAGTGCCGCGGCACAGGCTGCGGTCCCCCTCCCGGCCGTTGTCCCCTCCCCCGCAACCGAAGCAGGATTGCAGCATGATCGACCTGATCGACAAACTCCCGGCCATGGCCGACACCGACCTGACCACGCTGGCCTCCAACGCCGAGCGGCTTGCCCTCAGCGGGACGCCGAAGCAGCGGACGGCCGCCGACGCTGCCCTGCCCGCCATCCGGGCAGAGGTCGCCGCACGGAAGGAGAAGCTGGCCTCCCTTCCCTCCACGCGCGCACCGCGCCGCAGCAAAAAGGTCGCGGCGGCGGTAGACGCTCCCCAGTAGACGGAACGCCCCTCAGCCACGGCATTCTTGACCGGCGTAGCGTCTACCCCTACCCTCCCGCCCGGCTCATGTCGGGGAGGTGACGGTGAAGGGCGAAGAGTTGCGGACCTACCGCGAGGCGAAGGGGCTGTCGCAGTCCGAATTCGCCGTCTGGCTGAACGAACGGCTGCAGCGCCGCTACGACAAGCAGAAGGTCAGCCGCTGGGAGAATGATGCCGAGCGCATCCCGGCGGCGCTCGATGCGCTGATCAGGCGCGACGCCGCCGGGGTCGAGAAGCTCGGCGGCCCGGCGCTGGTCGTCGTCGTGGCGAACCAGAAGGGCGGCTGCGCCAAGACGGTGTCCGCCGTCAACATCGCCTCCGCCCTCGCCCTCCAGGGCTATGCGACGATGCTGATCGATTGCGATCCGCAGGCCAATGCCACGCAGCATCTCGGCATCGACTCCTACACGCTGGAGGCCGATGCCAAGACCCTCTACTACGTCATGCATGGCGACCTGGACCTGCGGGACATCCTGGTCACCGTCGAGGAGAGCGGGCTGCGGGTCGCCCCCTCCTCCATCCGGCTGGCCGAGACCGAGGTCGAGCTGGGCAAGGAAGCCGGCGGCGACTTCATCATGAAGGAGAAGATCGCCGCGGCGAAGCGGACCTTCGACTTCATCATCATCGACACGCCGCCCAACATCGGCGAACTGACGAAGAACGCCATGGTGGCCGCCCACACCGCCATCATCCCCTGCCAGACGGAAAAGTTCAGCCTGCTGGGCATGGGCTTCCTGCTGGAGAATGTCGCCAAGATCCGGCGCCGGATGAACACCGCCCTGTCGGTTCTGGGCATCGTCCCGACCATCTACAAACAGCGCGAGCGCAACGACCGCGAGGTTCTGGAGCAGATTCAGGAGCAGTACAGTCGGCATTTGCGGGTGTTCGATCCCGTGCCGAAGGCCTCGGTCTATGCCCAGGCGACCTCGGTCGGCCGCGCCGCGGTCGAGGCCATGCCCGATGTCGCCGGTGCCGCCGTCTACCGCGACGTCGCCGCCGCCTTGGTCGAGGAACGCATCATCCGCATGAAGGAGGTAGACCGTGTCGCGTAGTCTGCTGGGCAAGGCGCAGAAATCCGCCCAGAGCGCCAACAGCACGGCCGCCGCCCGCGTGAAGGATGCGCTGTTCGGCCTCAGCCGCCATGCCCCCCATCTGGTCGAAGTCCCGGTGGACCGCATCGCCCCCAACCCGAACCAGCCGCGGCGCGAGTTCGACGAGGAGGAGTTGCAGGGGCTCGCGGCCTCCATCGACCGTCATGGGCTGCAGCAACCGGTCGGCGTGCGCCAGATCGCCGACGACCGCTGGCAGCTGGTCTATGGCGAGCGGCGGTTGCGGGCGATGAGGCTGCTTGGACGGGAAACCATCTTCGGCATCCTGTTCACCGGCGACGACGACGAAGAGATCGCGATCGTCGAGAACCTGCAGCGGAGCGACCTGAATCCGCTGGAGGAGTCCGACGCCCTGTTCCGGCTGGCGGAGCGGCACGGCTATTCGCACCGGCAGCTTGCCGATGCGCTGGGCCGCAAGAAGACCTACGTCACCATGATGCTGTCGTTCCAGCGTCTGGCGCCGGCCATCCGTGCCGACTACGCCGCTTTCCGCCCGACCAAGTCGAAGCTGGAGGCCCTGGCGGCGATCGAGGACCAGGACGAGCAGGTGCGGGCCTGGGGGAAGCTGAAGCGGTCGGATGCGGGCGCGCCACCCTCCCCCGCCGCTGATCCTGCTTCAGCCTCGCCGGAGATGGCGGCGAAGCGCGCGGCGGTCAGCGCACCGGCCGGCGTGGCGTCCAGCGCGCTGCCCAAGCGTGCGGCAAAGCCGGTGTTCCAGGCGCGTGACGTGCTGAGGGAGTTGCAGGGGAAGCCGCAGCCGTTGTCGGAGACCGACCGTCAGGCCTTGCTGGAGATGCGTGCGGCCATCGATGCGGTGCTGGCTGCGGCGGCTGGTTGAAGCCGGGCCGATTGAGACTGGTCGGAATCCGACCACCACGCATGATGCAGGCGGTTGGTCGGATTCCGACCAGCAAGGTCACCGCGGGGCGGGGGCGGGCAGGGCCACCCCGCCATTCATCTCGACATCCGCCCCCGTGCTGGCCAGCCAATGGCCGATGGGCATCTGCGGATTGTCCGACGCCTCGCTCCAGCCGGGCGGGACGCCCTGCATGTCGGGCAGGCGGTGGGCGATGCCCTTGTGGCAGTCGATGCAGGTGCGCTCGCCGCTGAACAGATATTGTTCGTGGATGCGCGCCGCCCGCGCCCCCTGCTTGGTGATGTCCATGGAGTCCGCGCTGTGGCAGTTGCGGCATTCCAGCGAATTGTTCGACTTCAGACGCGCCCATTCATGCTCCGCCAGTTCCCGGCGCATGGCGACGAACTTGTCGCGGGTGTCGATGGTGCCGAAGATCTTGCCCCAGACCTCCTTCGACGCCTGCATCTTGCGGGCGATCTTGTCGGTCCACTCGTGCGGGACATGGCAGTCGGGGCAGGTCGCCCGCACACCCGACCGGTTGGTGAAGTGGATGGTCTGCTTCATCTCCTCATAGACGTTCGACTGCATCTCGTGGCAGCTGATGCAGAAGGCCTCGGTGTTGGTCGCCTCCAGCGCGGTGTTGAAGCCGCCCCAGAAGAACACGCCGGCCAGGAAGCCGCCCAGCGTCAGAAACCCCAGGCTGAGGGTGCGGCTGGGGCGGGAGATGGTCTGCCACGCCCGCCGCACCGAGACCGGAATGCGCGCCTTCATCGGCGGTCTCCCCGGTCGGATGGCCGGCTGACCAGGGTGTCGAGGTCGGTGAAGGTGTTGGGGACGATGGGCTGCGCCGTCGTCTGCGGCACATGGCACTGCATGCAGAAATAGCGCCGTGGCGCGACGGCACCCAGCGTCTGGCCGTCACGGTCGACATAATGGGTGATGCTGACCATCGGCGCCTGTACCGCCTCGGTGAAGCGGCGGCTGTGGCAGGTCAGGCACTGGTTGTTGTTCAGCGTGATCTGGTAATCGCGGACATTGTGCGGGATCACCGGCGGCTGTTCGGGGTAATTGCGGGCGACCCGGCGGTCGTCGGTGACGTCGGGCGGAATCGGCGGGGTGTTGTTCTGCTCGACGAAGTTCACCGGCGGCCGGAAGGGCGAATCCAGACGGCGCGGTTCGGCGTTTTGGGCCGACAGCACGGCCGGCACGAGGAAGGGCAGCACCGCCAGCGCGGCGAGGTGATGGGGACGCATGGCTCAACTCCTCCCTCAGACCGCAACGATCTTGACGGCGCATTTCTTGAAGTCGGACTGCTTGCTGATCGGGTCGGTGGCGTCCAGCGTGCACTTGTTGATCAGCCGGGCGGAGTCGAACCAGGGCACGAAGACCACGCCGCGCGGCGGCTTGTTGCGCCCGCGCGTCTCCACCCGCGTCTGCATCTCGCCGCGCCGCGAGACGACCTTCACTTCGGACCCACGGCGCAGGCCGCGCGCCTTGGCGTCGTCGGGATGCATGAAGACCAGCGCCATCGGCATCGCCTTGTACAGCTCCGGCACCCGCATGGTCATGGACCCGCTGTGCCAGTGCTCCAGCACGCGCCCCGTGACCAGCCACAGGTCGAAATCCTTGTCCGGTTCCTCGGCCGGCGGTTCGTAGGGGAAGGCGAAGATGTTGGCCTTGCCATCCGGGTTGCCGTAGAAGCGAACATCCTCGCCCGGCTTGACGAAGGGGTCCAGCCCCTCGCGGTAGCGCCAGCGCGTCTCCTTGCCGTCCACCACCGGCCATCGCAGCCCGCGCACCTGATGGTAGGTGTCGAAGGGCGCCAGATCATGGCCATGGCCGCGGCCGAAACCGGCATACTCCTCGAACAGCCCCTTCTGGACGTAGAAGCCGAAATCCTTGGACTCGTCGTTGGCGTACTCGGCATTCACCTCCGACAGGGGGAAGCGGTCGACGTTGCCGTTGCGGAACAGCACGTCGAACAGCGTCTTGCCGCGATAGGAGGGGTTGGCGTCCAGGACTTCCGCCGGCCACACCTCGTCCGTGGTGAAGCGCTTGGAGAACTCCATCAGCTGCCAGAGGTCGGAGCGCGCCTCGCCCGGTGCGGTGACCAGCTGGTGCCAGAAATGGGTGCGGCGCTCGGCATTGCCGTAGGCGCCCTCCTTCTCCACCCACATGGCAGCCGGCAGGATCAGGTCGGCGGCCGAGGCGGTGACGGTGGGATAGGCGTCGGACACCACGATGAAATTCTCGGGATTGCGGTAGCCGGGATAGGTCTCGTTGGCGCTGTTCGGGGCTGCCTGCAGGTTGTTGTTCACCATGATCCAGTAGGCGTTGAGCTTGCCGTCCTTCAGCATGCGGTCCTGCTGGACGGCGTGGTAACCGACCTTGGCCGGCAGCAGCCCCTTGGGCAGCTTCCAGGCTTCCTCCGTGTGGGCGCGGTGGGTCGGGTTGGCGACCTGCATGTCGGCCGGCAGGCGGTGGGAGAAGGTGCCGACCTCGCGCGCGGTGCCGCAGGCGGACGGCTGGCCGGTCAGCGAGAAGGGGCTGTTGCCGGGTTCGGAGATTTTCCCGGTCAGCAGATGGATGTTGTAGACCATGTGGTTCACCCACACGCCGCGGACATGCTGGTTGAACCCCATGGTCCACAGCGACATGACCTTGGTCTTCGGATCGGCATACATCTCGGCGAGCGCCAGCAACCGCTCCTTCGGCACCTTGGTCAGCTCGGCGGTGTAGTCCAGCGTGTAGGTGCTGACGAACTTGGCGAAGGCGTCGAAGTCGATGGGCTTGGAATCCGCCGGGTCCTTGGCGTTGGCCGCCCGCACCTCCAGCACGCTTTCCGGGCGCAGGCCATAGCCGATGTCCTTCTGCCCCAGGCGGAAGTTGCAGTGCTTCTCGATGAACTCCCTGTTCACCCGGTTGGTCTGGATGATGTGGTTGGCGATATAGTTCAGGATCGCCAGATCGGTTCCCGGCTCGAAGATCATCGGGATGTCGGCCAGCTCGAAGCTGCGGTGCTCGAAGGTCGACAGCACCGCCACCTTCACATGGCTGTGCGCCAGCCGGCGGTCGGTGATGCGCGTCCACAGGATGGGGTGCATCTCCGCCATGTTGGAGCCCCAGAGGACGAAGGCGTCGGCATGCTCGAAATCGTCGTAGCAGCCCATCGGCTCGTCCATGCCGAAGGTGCGGATGAAGGCGACGGCGGCCGACGCCATGCAGTGGCGGGCGTTGGGGTCCAGGTTGTTGGTGCGGAAGCCGGCGCGCATCAGCTTGGATGCCGCATAGCCCTCCCAGATCGTCCATTGCCCGGAGCCGAACATGCCGACCGCGTCGGGTCCCTTGGCCTTCAGCACGCGCTTCCACTGGCTGGCCATCTCGTCGAAGGCCCGGTCCCAGGAAACCGGCTGGAACTCGCCGTCCTTGTGGTACTTGCCGTCACGCATGCGCAGCAGAGGCTGGGTCAGGCGGTCCTGCCCGTACATGATCTTGGACAGGAAATAGCCCTTCACGCAGTTCAGGCCACGGTTGACCTCCGCCTGCATGTCGCCGTGGGTGGCGACGACCCGATTGTCCTTGGTCGCGACCATCACGCCGCAGCCGGTGCCGCAGAAGCGGCAGGGTGCCTTCGACCATTTCAGCGCCGTGTCCTCGCCCGCCACCATCGAGCTCTGGGCGGCGGCCGGCAGGCTGATGCCGCCTGCGGCAGCGGCGGCGGCCACCGCCTGGGCCTTGATGAAATCGCGACGGTCCAACATGGGCGTTCCCCCTTTTCTTCTGGCGTTCGGGTCGGGCGGGCAGGGCAGGGCAGCGTTTTGCCGGTCAGGGTTCGGAAGGCGGCATCCCCTCCCCATGGTCGACGTGGTGGAAGACCATGACCGCGGAGAACACGCCGTCCAGCAGATGCAGCGCGGTCATGCGGTCGGCGATCCAGCCCTCATGCGGTCCTTCGACGGTGACCACCATCTTGCCGGACTGTTCGATGTGAAGCTCGGTGCCGGGCATGGCCTCGATTGCCGCGCAGACCGTCGGCTGGCGGTCGGGCCGCACATGCAGCAGCAGCGAGGCGATGTGGAGTTCGCCGGCGGGCGCCGATCCAATGGTGTCATCGAGCGGCATGGGCTGGGCTCCCGGTCTGGTGGTCGAGGGTCACGGCACCGGCCGGGCAGGCGGCCACGCAGGCGCCGCAACCGGTGCAGGCGGCATCGTCGATGCGCGCATGGGCGGCCCCGCCCGCGGCGGGGAGAAAGCGGATGGCCCCTTCCGGACAGGCATCCTGGCAGCTGCGGCACACCACCCGCCGCACCGCCAGACAATCGTCCGTGACGGTCGCGCGCAACGCCCAGGGTATGGCGGTCCGGTCGAAGATCGGCTCGGAACATGCATCGGCGCAGGCGCCGCAGAAGCTGCATTCGCCGCGCGTGAAGTCGACCTCCGGATAGCCGCCGTCGCCCGGACGCAGGATCGCCTCCGGACAGGCATTGGCACAGGCACCGCAACGGGTGCAGAGCGCAGTGAAATAATCGGGACGCGACCAGGGCGGATGGATCGGTGCGGGACCGCTTGCCGGACGGCCTTGCAGGAACCCCCGCCGTCCCCTGTCAATGGCATCCGCGGTCATCGGCGCGGCCTCCGTCAAACCGGCGGCGGACCGGGGGGCCCCAGGATCATCTGCGATATCCACACGGCAAAGCCATAGCCGCCGACGACGGCGATCGACAGCACCGGCCAGATGAACACGGCCAGCAGCAGGAACATGGCGATCTCGCGCCGACGTGTTCCCGGATCGACCGGCGGAACCGGTTCCGGCGACAGCAGGGCATCGGCAGATGTGGAAGCATCGGTGCGGCGGGCTGGGCTGGGTTGCCGGGCTGCGCTCATGGGATGCGGCCTTCCGCTTTATCTCGGGCTGACCGTTCCAACCCCAAATTGTCGGAAATGTCTCGCAGCGGCGCCTTGCTCCTTAGAGGTATTCCGTCGGCGCAACGCCGGATCTCCCTCCCCCTCCCATCAAAAGTTGCCGACCTGCACATTTTCTCAGCAACCCCGCCCCGCTCTTGACCGCGGTCAAGACCTTCCGGCCGCCGCGCGCTTTCATCCCGGTCAGACACCTAAGCCAAAAGGCGAATGCCGGAGGATGGCCGTCGTGAGGTTCACGCGCTTACAACGCTGGGTAGGATCGGCCATCATCGCCGTCCTTCTGCTGCTGACCGGTATCGCCGCGGCGCATGCCGCCGATGGCGGCCGGCTGCTGCCCTATCTGGCGAAGCTCCAGCCCGCCGACCTCGTTCCCGGCGCCGACCGCTTCGGCGCACCGGCCGCCAACGCCCCCACCATCCCCGTCTACAAGGGCGATGTCGTGGTCGGTCATGCCTATCTCACCTCCGACTTCGTCAACACCACCGGCTATTCGGGCCGGCCCATCGACGTGGTGGTGGGGATGACGCCGGACGGCACGGTGACGGGCGCGCGGCTGATGGACCATCACGAGCCCATCGTGCTGATCGGCATCCCGCCGGCCCGCATCAACGGCTTCATCGACGGCTATGTCGGCAAGAACGTGCTGGCGCTCGCCACCCAGAGCGCCGCCAGTCCGCCGGTGGACATCGTGTCGGGTGCCACCGTGACGGTGATGGTGATCGGCGATTCGATCATCCGCTCCGGCAAGAAGGTGATGACCGCCCTCGGCAAGACCGTGGCGGAGGCGGCCCCCACCGTGACGAAGACCATCGACCTGTCGAAGGACGCGGTGGAGGACTGGGCGACCCTGATCGGCGACGGCTCGGTCCGCCGCCTGACCCTGACGGTGGGGGAGGTGAACGCCGCCTTCGAGCGCACCGGCAAGGCCGAAGCCATCGCCCGCGCCGAACCCGGCAATTCCGACGACACCTTCATCGACCTCTACGCCGCCCTGGTCACCATCCCCACCATCGGCCGCTCGCTGCTGGGCGATGCGGAGTACGAGGCGCTGACCAAGCGGCTGAAGCCGGGCCAGCAGGCGGTGTGGGTGGCGGGGCGGGGGCGCTATTCCTTCAAGGGCTCGGGCTATGTCCGCGGCGGCATCTTCGACCGGGTCGAGATGGTGCAGCATGAGGGATCCATCCGCTTCCGCGACAAGATGCACAAGCGCATGGGAAGCACCGCCGCGGCCGGTGCCCCCGACTTCCCCGAAATCGGCCTGTTTCTGCTGCCGGAGGGCACCGAATTCGACCCGGCCGAGCCATGGCGCCTGCAACTGCTGGTGCAGCGGGCCATCGCGGCGCTGGACAAGGTGTTCGTCACCTTCGACCTCGGCTACCAGCCGCCCGACAAATATCTGAAGATCGAAAAGCCGGCCGTCGCGGCTGCCGCCCAGCCTGCCGCGCAATCCGCCACCCACAGCGCCGCCATCCAGGCCGCCGGCGAGGCGGAGGCCGAGGAGGCCGCCGAAACGCCGCTGTGGCAGCGCATCTGGCAGAACCGGCAGCTCGACATCGCGATCCTGTCCGCCGCCATCCTGCTGCTGACCGGCATCTTCTTCTTCCAGGACCAGCTGACGAAGCGACCGGCGCTGTATGAGCGGGTGCGGACGGCCTATCTGGTCTTCACCCTGGTCTGGCTCGGCTGGTACGCCACGGCCCAGCTGTCGGTGGTCAATGTCCTGACCTTCGCCAACGCGCTGCGCACCGATTTCCGCTGGGACTATTTCATGATGGACCCGCTGGTGTTCATCCTGTGGTTCTCGGTGGCGGCGTCGCTGCTGTTCTGGGGCCGGGGCGCCTTCTGCGGCTGGCTCTGCCCGTTCGGCGCGCTGCAGGAACTGGCGTCGAAGGCGGCGAAAAGGATCGGCATCCGCCAGATCACCGTGCCCTTCGCCCTGCACCAGCGACTGTGGCCGATCAAGTACATCATCTTCCTGCTGCTGTTCGGCTTTTCGCTGCAATCGCTGGCGACGGCGGAGAAGGCCGCGGAGATCGAGCCGTTCAAGACCGCCATCATCCTGCATTTCATCCGCGACTGGTGGTTCGTGGCCTTCGCCGTGGCCCTGCTGGCGGCCGGTCTGGTCATCGAACGCTTCTTCTGCCGCTATCTCTGCCCGCTGGGAGCGGCGCTGGCGATCCCCGGCCGGCTGCGGATGTTCGACTGGCTGCGCCGCTACAAGGAATGCGGCAGCCCGTGCCAGCGCTGCGGCAACGAATGCCCGGTGCAGGCCATCCACCCCGACGGCACGATCAACCCCAACGAATGCATCCAGTGCCTGCACTGCCAGATGCTCTACCACCACGACCACAAATGCCCGGTCATGATCCAGAAGCGGCAGAAGCGCGAGAAGTGGCAGGCCGCCGAGGCCAAGGCTGCAGCGGAGAAGGAAGCCGCCAAAACCGGCCGCCGCCCGAACCGCCGTGGCGACCGCCGACCCGGCCACCGGCCGGCTGACGCTGCGGCCCCACGGGTCCTGACCGCCATCCCCTCCTCAATCCCATAACCTGACCCGGTCGCAACGGGTCTCTTGACAGCCCCCGAACGGGGTCAGCGAAGGAGCAGACCATGTCGAACGAGACGAACAACACGGCAGGCGTCAACCGCCGTGCCCTTCTGGGCGGAACGGCGAAGGCGGCGGCGCTCGCCGGCCTGACCGGTGCCGTGGGCGGTGCCGCCGCCGGCGGCATTGCCGGGAACGCGCTGTTCGGCGCCTCCGCTGCCCTGGCCGCGTCCCCGCAGGCCGGCCACCAGAGCGTCGAGGTGAAGCCCGGCGATCTCGACGAATATTACGTCTTCCATTCCGGCGGCCATTCCGGCGAGGTCCGCATCATGGGCCTGCCGTCGATGCGCGAACTGATGCGCATCCCGGTGTTCAACCGCTGCTCCGCCACCGGCTGGGGCCTGACCAACGAGAGCCGCAGGATCCTGACCGCCAACCTGACGGAAGAGACCAAGGCCTTCCTGTCCAAGCGCGGTGGCGAGTACCTGAACGGCGACCTGCACCACCCGCACATGTCCTTCACCGACGGGACCTATGACGGGCGCTACATCTTCGCCAACGACAAGGCCAACAGCCGGGTGACGCGCATCCGCTGCGACATCATGAAGCCGGACGTCATCATCGAGGTGCCGAACGCCTCGGCGATCCACGGCCTGCGCCTGCAGAAGTACCCACGCACCGGCTACGTCTTCTGCAACGGCGAGCAGCGCGTGCCGACGCCGAACGACGGCAAGATCCTGGACGAGCCGAAGAAGTACCGCTCGCACTTCACCGCCATCGACGGCGATTCGATGAAGATCGCCTGGCAGGTGTGGGTCGACGGCAACCTGGACAACACCGACGCCGACTATCAGGGCAAATACGTCTTCTCGACCTGCTACAACTCCGAGGAAGGGGTGACGACGGCCGAGATGACGGCCAACGAGCAGGATTGGCTGGTCGTCTTCAACATCAAGCGCATCGAAGAGGCGGTGAAGGCCGGCAAGGTGGAGGTCATCAACGGCGTGCCGATCGTCGACGGCCGCCACGGCAGCGCCTACACCCGCTACATCCCGATCCCCAACAGCCCGCACGGCGTCAACACCGCCCCCGACGGCATCCACGTCACCGTGAACGGCAAGCTGTCGCCGACCGTCTCGGTCATGGACGTGCGCAAGCTGGACGAGCTGTTCGAGGACAAGATCAAGCCGCGCGACGTGATCGTCGCCGAACCGCAGGTCGGCCTCGGCCCGCTCCACACCGCCTATGACGGGCGCGGCAACGCCTACACCACCCTGTTCCTCGACAGCCAGGTGGTGAAGTGGAACATCGACAAGGCCAAGCGCGCCTTCAAGGGCGAGAAGGTCGATCCCATCATCCAGAAGCTGGACGTGCACTACCAGCCGGGCCACCTGCACACCTCCATGGGCCAGACCAAGGAGGCCGACGGCAAGTGGCTGATCGTGCTGAACAAGTTCTCCAAGGACCGTTTCCTCAACGTCGGTCCGATGAAGCCGGAGAACGACCAGCTGATCGACATCTCCGGCGACGAGATGAAGCTGGTCCATGACGGCCCCACCTTCGCCGAGCCGCACGACACGCTGATCGTCCACCGCTCCAAGGTCAATCCGAAGAGCATCTACACCCGCGACGACAAGATGTGGGAGGACGCCCGCATCCAGGCCAAGAAGGACGGGGTGGACCTGGACAACGACACCAAGGTGATCCGCGACGGCAACAAGGTCCGCGTCTACATGTGGAGCCGCGCCCCGGCCTTCGGCATCGAGGAGTTCACGGTGAAGCAGGGCGACGAGGTGACGGTCTACATCTCCAACATGGACGATGTGGACGACCTGACCCACGGCTTCACCATGACCAACCACGGCGTCTGCATGGAGATCAGCCCGCAGCAGACCGCGTCGGTCACCTTCACCGCCGACCGTCCGGGCGTGCACTGGTACTATTGCCAGTGGTTCTGCCACGCCCTGCACATGGAAATGGGCGGCCGCATGCTGGTCGAGCCGCGTTCGACCTGATCGGGATCTAGGCCCTCTCCCTCCCGGAAGATCTCCCTCTCCCCCCTGGGGAGAGGGTCGGGATGAGGGGGATGCACCGCAGGATTTTTGCAAAGGTCCCGCAATGCGTCCCCCTCACCCTAACCCTCTCCCCGCTCTCAGCGGACCTTTGGTCCGCCTGCCGCGACAGCGCAAACTTCGTTTGCGCGAAAGCGTGGGGGAGAGGGGATCCGCCCCAAACAGGACCCTCCCCATGCTCCTCCGCACGGCGACCATCCTCGGCACGGTTCTGCTCGGCACCCCGGCGCTGGCGGCCACCATCACGGTGGCTCCGGGCGAGCTGACCGCCGCCATCGCCGCGGCGAGCCCCGGCGACACGCTGCGGCTCGCCGCCGGCCGGCACAGCGGCCCGGTGAAGGTCGACAAGCCGCTGACCCTGGAGGGTGAGCCCGGCGCCGTGCTGGACGGGGAAGGGAAGGGCACCGTCGTCACCGTCACCGCCCCCGACGTCACGATCCGCGGGCTGGAGCTGCGCGACACCGGCACCAGCCTGTTCGATCAGCATTCCGGCATCTTCCTCAGCAAGACCGCCAAGCGGGCCGTGGTGGAGGACAACCGGCTGCGCGACACGCTGATCGGCATCTATGTCTGGGGCGCCGACGACAGCCTCGTCCGCCGCAACGACATCACCGGCCGCACCGACCTGCGCGTGTCGGAACGCGGCAACGGCATCCAGATCTGGAACGCGCCCGGCACCCGCGTGCTCGACAACAGCGTGCGCGATGCCCGCGACGGCGTCTTCACCACCACCTCGCGCAAGAACCTGTTCGCCGGAAACCGCTTCGAGAGGGTCCGCTTCGCCGTCCACTACATGTACACCAACGACTCCGAGGTGTCGGGCAACGTCTCGATCGGCAGCAGCGTCGGCTATGCCATCATGTATTCCAACAATCTGGTGGTGAAGGACAACCGCTCCGTCGCCGACCGGGAGCACGGCTTCCTGCTGAACGCCGCAAACAGCGCGCAGTTCACGAACAACAGCGTCGCCGGCCGCTTCGCCGGCGCGGTGTCCGACAGCGGCGAGGCGCTGGCCGACAACGACATCCCCCATGACAGCGAGGCGATGGACGGCCGGCTGCGCAGCGGCACCTGGAAATGCGTCTTCATCTACAACGCCAACAAGAACCGCTTCGCCGGCAACCGGTTCGAGGGCTGCGAGATCGGCGTCCATTTCACCGCCGGGTCCGAGCGCAACAGCATGACCGGCAACGCCTTCATCGGCAACCGCACCCAGGTGAAGTATGTCGGCACCCGCTTCCTCGACTGGTCGGAGAAGGGGCGGGGCAACTACTGGTCCGACAATGCCGCCTTCGACCTGAACGGCGACGGCATCTCCGACGAGCCCTATCGCCCCAACGACGTGGTCGACCGCGTGATGTGGGCCTATCCGGCGGCCAAGCTGCTGATGAACAGCCCCGGCGTCCAGGTGATCCGCTGGGCGCAGAAGCAGTTCCCGGCCCTGCACCCCGGCGGCGTGATCGACAGCGCACCCCTGATGGCGCCTCCCGCCATGTCCGTTCCCGTCCAATCTGCCGAAAGGAACCAGCCATGACCGACTTCACCGCAGAGGTGCGGGGCGTCACCAAGCGCTATGGCGAGACCGAGGCGGTGCGCGGCGTGGACATGACGCTGGCGCCCGGCGAATGCGTGGCGATGGTCGGGCACAACGGCGCCGGCAAGAGCTCTCTCATCAAGCTGATGCTCGGCCTGACGACACCCACCGAGGGCAGCATCCGCGTGCTGGGCGGCGACCCGGCCAGCGCCGCCTGTTCCCCGATCCGCCGCCGGATCGGCTTCCTGCCGGAAAACGTCGCCTTCCATCCCAACATGACCGGACGGGAGACGCTGGACTTCTACGCCCGGCTGAAAGGCGCCCCGCGCCGCCAAAACGACGCGCTGTTCGAGAAGGTCGGGCTGGAGCCCGCCGCGATCAAACGCCGCGTTTCCACCTATTCCAAGGGCATGCGCCAGCGGCTGGCATTGGCCCAGGCCCTGCTCGGCGGCCCGAATCTGTTGTTCCTGGACGAGCCGACCACCGGCCTCGACCCGGCGCTGCGCCAGAGCTTCTACGCCATCGTGGCGGAACTGCGCGACCAGGGCGCCACCGTCCTGCTGTGCAGCCACGCCCTGACCGAGTTGGAGGGGCAGGCCGACCGCGTGGTGGTGATGAGCCGGGGCCGCAAGGTCGCCGATGGCTCGCTCGCCACCCTGCGCAGCCTCGCCCAATTGCCGGTGCGCATCCGCCTGACCCTGCCGACCGGCGACATCGACGCCCTGGCGGTTCGGGTGGGGGAGGGCGCCGCCCTGACCCGCCTGGCCGGCGGGGTGGTGGAGCTGGCCTGCGCCAACGACGACAAGATCGATCTGGTGCGCCGCATCGCCTGCGACGGTCCGGCAGCCAACATCGCCGTCAAGGACATCGAGATCGTCCAGCCCAGCCTGGACGAGATGTACGCCCACTTCCTGCGCCGGGAGGCCGCCGAATGAACACGCTACTCATCATCGCCGGCAAGGAACTGCGCGAGGCGACCCGCAACCGCTGGGTCGTCGCAACCACACTGCTGATGGCGGCGCTGGCCCTGACGCTGAGCTTCCTCGGCTCCGCCCCCACCGGCACGGTCGGCGTCGGCCCGGTGGAGGTCACCATCGTCAGCCTGTCCAGCCTGACCATCTTCCTGCTGCCGCTGATCGCGCTGCTGCTGTCCTTCGACGCGGTGGTGGGGGAGATCGACCGCGGCACCATGACCCTGCTGCTGTCCTACCCGGTGGCGCGCTGGCAATTGCTGCTCGGCAAGTTCCTGGGGCATGCCGCGGTGATCGCGCTGGCCACCGTCGTCGGCTACGGCGCCGCCGGGGTGGCGATGGCGATGGGCAACACTGCCATCGCCACCGAGAGCTGGCGCGCCTTCGCCGCGATGATCGGATCCAGCGTGATGCTGGGCGCCGCCTTCACCGCACTCGGCTATCTTGCCTCCACCATCGTGCGCGACCGCGGCACGGCGGCCGGCATCGCGGTGGCGGTGTGGCTCTGCTTCGTGCTGCTCTACGACATGGCTCTGCTGGGCCTGCTGGTCGGCGGCAGCGGCATCGGGGTGGAGGCGCTGAACTGGCTGCTGCTCGCCAACCCGGCCGACGCCTACCGCCTGTTCAATTTGACCGGCTTCAAGGGCGTCAGCACCTTCGCCGGAACCGCCGGCCTCGCCGCCCATGTCCAGCTGTCCGTCCCGCTGCTGCTGGCCGTGATGGCCGGCTGGATCGCCGCCCCGCTGGCGCTGGCCGCCGCCCTCTTTCGAGGAAGCAGATCTGATGCGCACCATTCCCATCCTCCTCGCCGCCGCCCTGCTGCTGTCGCTGTCCGCCTGCAAGCAGGAAAAGGCGGAGGTCGCCCCGCCGCCGCCCGTGACCCTGACCGCCGACGCGATCGGCCATTACTGCGGCATGAACCTCGCCGACCATCCCGGTCCCAAGGGCCAGATCCTGGTGAAGGGGCAGCAGCGGCCGATCTGGCTGTCGTCGGTGCGCGACACCTTCGCCTTCACCATGCTGCCGGAGGAGCCGAAGGAGATCAGCGCCATCTACGTCACCGATGTCGGCAAGGCCAAGGACCCCACCGCCCCCGACCTGACCGTCTGGGTCGAGGCACACAAGGCCTGGTACGTGCTGGGCAGCAAGCTTCGCGGCGGCATGGGCGATGCGGAGCCCTATCCCTTCGCCGAGGAATCCGCAGCACGCCGCCTTCGCCGCCGCCAATGGCGGCACTGTCCAGCGCTTCGCCGAGGTGCATGAGGACCAGATCTCACCCCGCCGGCCGGCCCCGTCGCCGAGGGGGGCCACTGATGGCTGCAGCATTCACCAGACGCCGCGTCCTCGCCATCGGTGCCGTCGCCGCCGGCCTGTCGCTGCTGCCCCATCGGCTTCTGCGTGCCGAGGGCGTGCCCGTCCGCGTCTGGCGCGGCGTGGCGCTGGGGGCGGACGCCAGCCTGACCATCGTCCATCCCGATCCCGCCGAGGCCGACCGCCTGATCGCGCTGAGCCTTGAGGAGGTATCGCGGCTGGAGCGCGTCTTCAGCCTCTACCGCGCCGATTCCGCCCTGCGCCGGCTGAACCGCGACGGCGTGCTGGAGGCGCCGCCGACCGACCTCGTCCGCCTTCTGGCCCAGGCCGCCGCCTTCGGCCGCAGCACCGGCGGCGCCTTCGACCCCACGGTGCAGCCGCTGTGGCAGCTCTACGCCGGCCATTTCGCCCGGCCCGGCGCCGACCCCGCCGGCCCGCCGGCAGGCGCCGTCCGTGCCGCGCGGGCGCTGGTCGATGTCCGGGCGCTGCGCGTGGAGCCCGACCGCATCGCCTTCGACCGCCCCGGCATGGCGGTGACGCTGAACGGCATCGCCCAGGGCTACATCACCGACCGGGTGACGGAGCGGCTGAAGGCCGAGGGTATGGACCGCGTGCTGGTCGACATGGGGGAGCTACGGGCGCTCGGCCATCACCCCTCCGGCCGCCCCTGGACCGTCGGGCTGGCCGATCCGGCCGACCCCGACCGTACAATAGAGACGCTGGAGCTTGCCGACGGCGCGCTGGCGACCACCGGCGGCTACGGCACCCGCTTCGACACGGCCGGCCGCTTCACCCACCTGTTTCGACCCCGCGAGCGGTGCTTGCGCCGTCCATTGGCAGGCGGTTACGGTACAGGCACCGGACGCCGCGACGGCCGATGCCCTGTCGACCGCGCTTTCGGTGGTGCCGGAGGATCGGGTGCCGGCCATCCTCGCAGCCTATCCCGGCGTCACCGCCCGCTTCACCCACCCCGACGGCCGCATCCTGCGGCTGCCTGCTTGAGAGATCGGATCATCGTCATGGGAAGTTTCAGCCTGTTCCACTGGGCCGTCGTTCTGCTGGTCGTCCTGCTGCTGTTCGGCGCCGGCAAGCTGCCGAGCGTGATGGGCGACTTCGCCAAAGGCATCAAGAGCTTCAAGTCCGGCCTGAAGGACGACGAGGAGGAGCGCAAGCCGATCGCTTGATGGGGGAGAGTGGCCGATGGCTGCGCGTTAAAGCGTCGGCTCCGATACCCCCACCTAACCTCCCCCGCTGGGCGGGGGAGGTTAGGTGGGGGTCTAACTTCCCACCCCAAACAGTCCCCTCACGCCACCCGCAGCGCCCCCGCGGTGTCGTGGTAGAAGCCGTTCACCAGCGGCGCGTCGATCAGCCCGCCCAACTCCGCCGCGACTTCGGCTCCGTCGCGCCGGCCGTCCAGCACCGCGCGGAACGCCTCCGCCACCCGCACCATGTCCATCGCCTGCGGCGACAGGCGGAAGCGCGTGACGCCCATCGCCACCAACTCCCGCCATTTCCGGCGCAAGACACAGGCAGCCGTGCGACATCGTCTGCGTGCCATTGACGGTCAGGAAGGGCTGGCCGTCCATCGTCGTCACCGGCAGCCCGTCCGGGTCGTTGCCGCAGACGAACTGACAGCCGTCCTTGTGCAGCCCATGGGCGCGCGCGTGATAGCACCGCGCCGAGATGGCGAGCGGCGCCCGGCCCCAGGCCTGCACCTCCACCTCGACGCCCAGTTCCCGCGCCGCCTTCGCCAGCGCCGATACGGTCGCCGCCGGCAGTTCGGCCGGCAGAGACACCGCCACCGCCCCGCGCTCCGCCATCCAGGCCAGCGTCGCCTCGTTGTAGACGTTGATCGTCGGGCCGATGGCATGCGGACGCCCGGCCAGCAGAGCCAGCGCGCCCATGTCGTTGGCCTCGATCAGCCCACCGTCCGCAAGCCCGGCATCGGCCGACACCAGATCGCGCATCGCCGACCGTTCGCGCTCGCTGCCGACAAGGATCGGGCTGGCGAGCCAGACGGTCTTGCCGGCGGCGGTCAGGCGTTCGATCACCTCCCCCATCGCCTCGGCGAAGAAGGGCGCCCGCTTGAAGCAGACGATCTCGCCGACGACCACCGTGTCGACCGGGGCCTCGTCGGCGATGCGGGCGTAGAAGTCGCGCCAGCGGTCGACCGGCCAGTTGAACAGCACCGGCCCCAAAGTGAGTGACGCAGTCATTCCGTAATGCTCCTTGCCGCCCGATGCTCAGCGCCAGGCGCGGGTGTAGGCGCCGGTGGTCTGGGTTCCGCCCTCCACCATCGCCTGCAGGTCGATGTGCGGCACCGGCCGGCCGGCGGCGAAGCTGTCCAGAGCCTCGCGATAGGCGCGGACGACGGCGCCGATATAGGCCTTGCCGCGTTGCCGCCCCTCGATCTTCAGCGCATGGACGCCTGCAGCCTTCAACTCCGGCAGCAGATCCATGGCGTTCAGGCTGGTCGGCTCCTCGAACAGGTAGGCCGGCGCGCCGCCGGCGACGAAGCGGCCCTTGCACAGCGTCGGATAGCCCGCCTGCTCGCCCTCGCCGAACACGTTGATGGTGAAGCCGCCCAGCGTGGAGGCCAGCGCGCCGCCGCGTTGCTCGTAGCGGACATGGGTGGCCGGGGAACAGACGCCCTGCTTGTTCGGCGACAGGCCGGTGGCGTAGGAAGACAGCGAACAGCGCCCCTCCGCCATCGGACACAGGCCGCCGAAGACGAACACCTCGGTCTCGACGTCGACCTCGGCATTCAGCTTGGCGATCTCCGGCACCGTCAGCACGCGCGGCAGCACCACCCGGCGCACGCCGAAGGCATCGCGGTAGAGCCGGATCGCCTCCACATTCGCGGCCGACGCCTGGACCGACAGGTGCAGGCGCAGGTCGGGATGGCGCTTGGCGGCATAAGCCAGCAGGCCCGGATCGGCCAGGATGACCGCATCCACCTTCAGCCGCGCCGCGTCGTCCACCGCCTTCTGCCAAGGACCGAGATTGCCCGCCTGCGGATAGGTGTTGATGGCGACATAGACCTCCACCTTGCGGGCGTGGGCATAGTCCACCGCGTCGGCCACATCCTGCCGGGTGAAGTTCAGTCCCGGAAAATTGCGGGCGTTGGGTTTCGTCCCGGAAGCCGAGATAGACCGCGTCGGCCCCGGCATCGACGGCGGCGCGCAGGGCGGCGGGCGTGCCGGCCGGGCAGATCAGTTCGAAATTGTCCATGGTCCTCACGCCCCCGCCCCCGGATTCGTCCCCGGAACCGTCCCGGTCAGGCGTGCTTCGATCCTCGCGCCGATCCGCTCGATCCCGCGCCGCAGCGGCGGGGGCAGCAGCCGGCGCGCCGCTTCGACGCGGTCCAGCACCGGCCCGGCATTCCGGCGCAGCACCGGCAGGGCGCGGGCCAGCGGCCCGGCGATGGAGGCGGCGTCGGCCATCAGATCCATCTCGTCCTCGCCGTCCAGCGTGTTGCGCAACGCCAGGATCAGGGCGGTGTCGCCGGAGATGGTCAGCTCGCGCCGGAAGAACAGGGCATCGCCGTCGATCCGCCCCCTCCAGCAGGTCGAGCAGCCGGGCATACGGGCCGCGGATGACGGCATCGGCCGCAGCCGCACCGGTCCCAACCGCCCCGCGGGGCAGGGCATGCAGGGACAGCTCAGGCCCGACGCGCATCATCAGCGCGACCGGTGCATCCACCGGCTCGATCAGAACGCGGGCGTCCTGCATCTCGCGCAGTGCCTCGAAGGCGCGCGGATGGCGCTCCGCCAGCACGCGGAGAAGGCGGGCCAGCAGCGCATCGCTGACCCTCTCCCCCAACCGCGGGACGAGCCCGAGCCCCGCACGGCTCAGGCTGGCTTCGAAACGTCGGGCCCGGTCGTCATCGATCGCGGTCGGTGCGACAGCGGGCTCACGCATGGGCTCACGCATGGGCGGAGTCCCTCCTTATCGGTCATTCCGCCGCCCATCAAATCCGCTAATCGCCCGCCGTCATTGACCTCGGTCAAGTTCAAGCTTTGAAAGCCGGTCTCAGGCGGCGCTGGCCAGCCTGCGCGGTCGATCAGGTCGTACAGTTCGCGGTCCTCGCGGCCGATGCGATGTTTCAGCGCAGCCACCACCTCGCGCGTCTCGCGGACGAAGGCGGACGGATCCTTGGCGACCGCCACCGGGCCGGGCCAGCGCGTGCGGTACAGGTCGAACCGTGCCCGCAAGTTCCCCATCTCCGCCTGGAAACGCGCCGCCGTGCTGCGCAGTTTCGCATCCGGGTGGGCGAGCAGGCGGGGGTAGAGCGCGCTGTCCTCCAGCGACAGGTGGACGGCGAAGATGCCGAACAGCTCCCGCACGGTGGCGGTGAGCGCCGCCGTGTCCGACTCCACGGACTTCGAGGCGAGCAGCGATTCGATGCGGCCGACCAGCTGGCCGACGCCGGCATGGTGGTCGCGGTAGAGTGCGGTGCTGACGGTGACGTTGGCCATGATTTTGTCTCCAACCGTTGACACCCTTCATGGGCGGCGTTGAAGCCAGCATGCCGGCCCACCCATCCGGCATCGTTGCGCCACAGCAAGCAGTTCTCCGAAAGATCGAGGTAACGCGGTTCCGGCCTCCGCGCACTACCTGACTGTCCATGCCGCCGACAGGCTTTGCGATACAGCCGCGCGAGGGAGGGGAGCATGACAGCGACACGACGGAGATTCCTGCAGGGTGCTTTGGCCGCGACAGCCCATGGCGATGCAGCCGGCATTCGCCCAAGCACAGGCCGCACCGCAAGCCGGCGCACCGGCGACACGGCGCATTCCGTCCACGGGCGAGGCGATTCCCCCGTGGGGCTCGGCACCTGGATCACCTTCAATGTCGGCGACGACGACGAACTGCGCGACGAATGCGCGGCGGTCATGGACGCCTTCTTCCGGGCCGGCGGCGGAATGATCGACTCCTCCCCCATGTACGGTTCCTCGCAGCCGGTGATCGGATACGGCCTGCGGAAGCTGGGGCAGCCCAAAAGCCTGTTCTCGGCCGACAAGGTCTGGATCTCCTCCGGCAGCCGCGGGCCGTCGCAGATCGAAGAGTCGCGCAGCCTGTGGGGCGTGCCGCGTTTCGACCTGCTGCAGGTCCACAACCTGCTGTCCTGGGAGGAACATCTGCAGACGCTGTCCGCGATGAAGGCAGCCGGCCAGCTCCGCTATGTCGGCATCACCACGTCCGAAGGCCGGCGCCACGACCTGCTGGAGACGATCATGGCCAGCCGGCCGCTCGACTTCGTGCAACTCACCTACAACATCGTCGATCGCGAGGTGGAGGACCGCATCCTGCCGCTGGCGGCCGACCGCGGCATCGGCGTCATCGTCAACCGCCCGTTCCAGCAGGGCGTCCTGCTCCGCCGGCTGGCCGGCCAGCCGCTGCCCCGCCTGGGCCGGGGACATCGGCGCCTCCAGCTGGGCGCAGGTCGTCCTGAAATTCATCATCTCCCATCCCGCCGTCACGGTGGCCATACCGGCGACCAGCCAGGTCGCGCATGTGCGGGAGAACATGGCCGCGATGAGCGGGACCGATGCCCGACGCCGCGATGAGAAGGCGCATGGCCGAGCATGTGAGGGCGCTCTGATGCCGGAATGGTGGACCTACTCCGCCGAGGATTTCCTGCTGTTCAGCCCCCGCGCCTACTGGCGGCTGATCGAACGCCACAACGAGGCACTCTGGCCGGCACAGCTGCTGACGCTGCTGCTCGGCATCGCGATCCTGTGGCTCCTGCTCCGGCCGCGGCCGTGGTCGCACCGGGCGGTCGCGGGAAGCCTTGCGGTCCTGTGGGCCTGGGTCGCCTGGAGCTTCCTGTGGGAGCGTTACGCCACCATCAATTGGGCGGCAGTCTACATCGCACCGCTGTTCGCGCTTCAGGCCGTGCTGCTGGCGTCGGTCGGGGGGCGGCTGCGCTGGTCGTTCGGCCGGTCTATGCGCGGAATGGTGGGGCTCGGGCTGTTCCTCCATGCCCTTGTCCTGCACCCGCTGACGGGGGTGCTGATGGGCCGGCCGATGCGGGGAGCGGAGGTTTTCGGCATCACGCCGGACCCGACCGCCATCGCGACCGTCGGACTGGTGCTGTTGGCGGCGGGACGATGCTGGTGGCTTCTGCTCGTCATTCCGCTCGGCTGGTGCCTTGCCGGCTGGCTGACCCTGTACGGCATGGGAGCGGCGGAAAGCTGGATCCTGCTGGCTGCGGCGGGGGCAGGGGCGGCACTCTCCGTCCTGCCCGTCGCGCGCCGGCCCGGTTCGGAGTGAACCCATCTGTGGGGCCGCTCACAGCGCCGGAACGAGGATAAGCCCAGGATCGCTCCTGCACCACGCAAGGCCTCCGGACGGAGCGATCCCATGACTGTCCTTCTCATCGCCATCGCCTCGTCGATCCTCAGCATTGCGCTGCTGGTCGGCTTCAATTTCTGCATCGATCTGCCTTCGGATATCGCGGGGGCAAAGACCGTTCCTGCAACGGCGGAAGGCTTGGCGAGGACATCATGGGGTGATGGCAGGACGGGTCCGGTCGTCGGTGCCCTTACGGCTGGCCGCTGCCGCCGGCGGCACCATAGATATGGCCGGTGGTGTAGCTGCCGTCCTCCGCGGCGAGCTGGACATGGATGCCGGCAAGCTCGACCGGCTGTGCCAGTCGCCCAGGCACCTGAATTCCTTCGTGCTCACGTTCTCACCCCGTTCTCTATAGGGGAACGGATAACGGCGCGACCGTCAAGCCGCGCCGTTCGAAATCGCCTCGCAACTTATTGAAGCCAATAGCAGGTATCGCCAGATTTAGCCGCTATTTATTGATCGGTGTCCGGCTTAACATATCGTAAAGCAAGACAGAATGCGCCCTCAGCCGCACATGCCGCCACAGCAGGAGCCGTTGCGCCGCGCCAGCAGCCGCTCATAGGCGATGCTGACCACGCCGGCCGGCGGGATCACGCCCTGCAGCAGCGACAGCACGTCGGCCGTCAGCGTGCCGGGCGGGCAGTCCGTCACCTCGCAAACCGATGCGCCGCTGCCGTCCGGACCCAGCCGCGCGTCGTCGGACGCGACCGCCACGTCGCCGTTGCGGTCGATGCGCACGCGCAGGCTGGTCGCCGCCGCCCCTTCCGGACGGGCGATGCGGACCTGCCAGACCTCGGGACCCTGCTGCAGATATTCCCAGGAGAATCCGGCGCCGAACAGGCTGAGGAGCTGGTGGTGCAGCGGGCGCGGGTCATGGTCGTTGACCAGCGAGAAGCCGTCGCCGGGCGTCAGATCCTGCACCGACTGGAAGATCAGCTGGTGGCGCTGGTAGGGCGGGATGGTGCGGAGGTCGAGGACCGGTTCGGCCCGTGTGGCCTGGGTGCCTTGGAGGGTTGTGGTCGGCATCGTCGTCCGTCTGGCTGTGGGGGAGCGGCAGGATCGCCATGCACCGCTGTAACCCGGATCGCCGATGCCTTCTTTGCTCCAGCACAAACGCCGGAGAGGGTTGGCGCCGGAGAGGGTAGGGACGTCAGCCGCCCATCGCCTTTGCGAAGGCGCGGTCGTCGACAAATTGCGGTGCCGCAAAGTCCAAGCGAGGGCACCTGACACCGGCTGCCGGCGAATTCTGCAACAGAACCCTACCGTCAGTACGCTTGGCGGTATAGGGCCAAGGCATCGTCATAGGAAACCTCACGCGGATTGTTGATCAGGAGCCTCTGAACCTTCATGGCGTCGGCAGCCAGCATCGGCAGATCATCGCGCCGCACGCCGACCTGCTCCAGCCGCTGCTCCATCGGCATGGCGGCGACCAGATCGCGCATGGCGCCGAGGAAGGCGTCCGTCGCCTTGGCCGGCGTGGCGAAGGCGCTGCCGGGCAGGATCGCCGGGGCGAGTTCGGCATAAAGCGTCTCGGCGGCCGGCCGGTTGAACTCCAGCACCGGTCCGAGCATGAGCGCGTTGCTCAGCCCGTGCGGCACATGGAAATGGCCGCCCAACGGGTAGGCCAGGGCGTGGACCGCCCCGACCGGCGCGTTGGCGAAGGCGATGCCGGCGAGCAGCGAGCCCTGGAGCATCGCCGCGCGGGCGGCGACGTCGCGCCCTTCGGCGATGACGGCGCGGATGTTGCCGGCCAGCAGGCTCAGCGCCCGCAATGCGAGGCTGTCGGACAGTGGGTTCTTCTTGTGGCGGGTGGTGTAGGCTTCGATGGCGTGGACCATCGCATCGATGCCGGTCATCGCCGTGACGCGCGGCGGAAGCCCCAGCGTCAGATGAGCGTCCAGCACCGCCAGATCGGGATAGAGCAGGCTGGAGACCACCCCCTTCTTCTCGCTGCTGGGCGTGGTGACGATGGCGATCGGCGTCACCTCCGATCCCGTGCCGGCGGTGGTCGGCACCTGGATCAGCGGCAGGCGCGGTCCCTTGGCGAGCCCGATGCCATAGATGTCCGGCAGTTCCTGCGGCGTGCCGGCCAGCAGGGCGACCAGTTTCGCCGTATCCAGCGAGCTGCCGCCGCCGACCCCGATCACGCCGTCGGCCCCGGCGTCCCGCGCCGCCTGCACCGCCAGCGCGACCGACTGCTCGGGCGGGTCGGCCACGACGTCGGAGAACAGGGTGCAGACCGTCCCGGCGGTCCTGAAACCGGCCTCGACCGGCTCCAGCAGCCCGGCTGCGACCAGACCGGCGTCGGTGACGATCAGCGCGCGGCGGATCCCCAGTTCCCTTGCCATCTCGCCCAGCCGGGTCGCCGCTCCCGCCTCGCACACCAGCTTGGGGGTGGTTTCGAACACGAAGTCCATCATGTCTCGGTCCTCACCGGAAGGGGGGATCAGGCGGTTTCAGCCGGCGCGACCAGCCGCTCCAGCACGGCGCGAAGCGTCTCCGGCAGCGCCGCCGGGCGGCGCGTCTCGCGATCGACGTAGACATGCACGAAATGGCCGCAGGCCGCCGGGGACGGATCATCGTTGCGGAACAGCCCGACCTCGTAGCGGACACTGCTGGTGCCCAGCCGCGCCACGCGCAGCCCGGCCTCGACCCGGTCGGGGAAGCTGACCGGCGCGTAATAGCTGCAGCCGGTGTCCACCACCAGCCCGATCACCGGGCTGTTTTCGATGTCGAGCGCACCGTTCTCGATCAGGTACTGGTTCACCACCGTGTCGAAGTAGCTGTAATAGACCACGTTGTTGACGTGGCCGTAGGCGTCGTTGTCCATCCACCGGGTCGGGACGGTCTGGAAATGGGGGTAGTCGGCGCGGGTGTCGTGCTTGCGGTCCATGCGGGTTCCTCTCTGTCTCGGGTGGGTTTTTTTGGAGGGCTCAGGCGACTTCGAACAGGCCGGCGGCGCCCATGCCGCCACCGACACACATGGTGACGACGACATGGCGCACACCCCGGCGCTTGCCCTCGATCAGGGCGTGGGCGACCAGGCGGGCGCCCGACATGCCGTAGGGATGACCGATGGCGATGGCCCCGCCGTTGACGTTCAGCCGCTCGTCGGGGATGCCGAGCCGGTCGCGGCAATGGATCACCTGCGCGGCAAAGGCCTCGTTCAACTCCCACAGCCCGATGTCGTCGACGGTCAGGCCGTGCTGCTTCAACAGCTTCGGCACGGCGAAGACCGGACCGATCCCCATCTCGTCCGGGTCGCAGCCGGCAACGGCGATGCCCCGGTAGATGCCCAGCGGGTGCAGGCCCCGCCGTTCGGCCTCCGCCGCCTCCATCAACACGCTGGCCGACGCCCCGTCCGAGAGTTGCGAGGCGTTGCCGGCGGTGACGAAACGCCCTTCCCGGATCTGCTGGCCGTCGCGGAACACCGGCTTCAGCGCCGACAGCCCGGCCAGCGTGGTGTCCGGCCGGTTGCTCTCGTCGCGGTCCAGCGTCACCGGGTGGCGGGTGGTCTCGCCGGTCGCCTTGTCGAGGCGGGTCATGGTGGTGGTGACCGGCACGATCTCCGCGTCGAAGCGCCCGGCGTCCTGCGCCTCGGCGGTGCAGGCCTGGGAGCGGGCGGCGTAGGCGTCCTGCGCCTCGCGCGGCACGCCGTAGCGCGCCGCCACGATCTCCGCCGTCTCGATCATCGCCATGTAGACGTCGGGGCGGTGCTCGACCAGCCAGGGATCGCGCCAGCGGTCGACGTTCAAGCGGTCAGTTTGTACCAGCGACAGCGATTCCAGCCCGCCGCCGACCGCCACGGTCATGCCGTCGACGACGAACTGCTTGGCGGCGATGGCTATGGCCATCAGGCCCGAGGCGCATTGCCGGTCCACCGACTGCGCCGCCACCGAGGTCGGCAGCCCGGCGCGCAGTGCGCATTGCCGGGCCATGTTCATGTGGGTGGCGCCCTGCTGTAGCGCCGCCCCCATCACCACGTCGTCGATCTCGGCGGGGTCGATCCCGGCGCGGGCGACGGCATGGGCGATGGCGTGCCCGCCCAGGGCCTGCGCCTGGGTATCGTTGAAGGCGCCCCGGTAGGCCTTGCCGATCGGGGTGCGGGCGGTCGATACGATGACGGCTTCTCTCACCGGTCTTCTCCCTTGTCTCAGCCCGCGTTCACTCAGCCCGCGTCCGGACCGGCGGCGTCCGCCGCGCGCTTCAGGATGCGGTCGACATGGCTCAGGCCGGCATCGATCTCGTGCTGGTTGTCGAGCGACGCGATCTCGGCGAAGCGGGCGGCCACGGCTTCCGGCGTGCGCTCGCCCTCGGGCAGGAAGACGCCGTCGGATTCGACGATGGCGAGCCGGGCGTAGGTGCCGGCGCCGGCAAGGATCACCGTGCGGCTCGGCGCCTGCTCCGACACCAGGAACAATGCCGCCGGGGTGACGAAGTCGGGGTTCAGCCGGGCCAAGGCCGTCTCGTCGAGGATGTCGGAGGTCATGCGGGTCGCCGCGGTCGGAGCGACCGCGTTGACGTGGATTCCGTTGCGCACGCCCTCCAGATGCAGGACGTTCATCAGCCCGACCAGACCGGCCTTCGCGGCGCCGTAGTTCGATTGGCCGAAGTTGCCGTAGACGCCCGAGGTCGAGGTGGTCATCAGGATGCGGCCGTAACCCTGCGCCCGCATGATCGGCCAGACCGCGTGGGTGACGTTGGCCGCCCCCATCAGATGCACGTCGACGACCGAGCGGAAATCCTCCAGATCCATCTTGGCGAAGCTCTTGTCGCGCAGGATGCCGGCGTTGTTGATCAGCACGTCGACGCGGCCCCACAGGCCCAGCGTGCGCTCGACCATGGCGGCGACCTGCGCCGGGTCGGTGACATCCGCGCCATCGGCCATGGCCTCGCCGCCGCGGTCGCGGATCTCCGCAACCACGGTTTCGGCGGCGCCCGAAGCGCCGCGGCCGTCGCGCCCGCCGCCCAGGTCGTTGACCACCACCCTGGCGCCGCGGGCCGCCAGTTCCAGCGCATAGCCGCGCCCCAGGCCGTTCCCCGCCCCGGTGACGATGGCGACGCGCCCGTCGAAGCGGATGCCGTCCGTCCCTATGCCGTGGGGCCCCAAGTCGTTCGATTGAATGCTCATGCCGCGTCCACCTGTTCTTTCAAGAGGGTCAGAATGATCCAGTCGGCCGCCAGCGCCGGCTTGCCGCCGCCTTCGATCTCCACCGTCACCGCATAGCGTGCGACCAATTCCCGATCCGACCGGCGGGTCGCCTCGCTCAGCACGAAGCGGGCGCGGACCCGCGCGCCGGCCCTGACCGGCGCCAGGAAGCGGACCCGGTCGAAGCCGTAATTGATGACCATCGCTTCGCCGGCAATCACCGGCAGCACGCCCGCGCCCATCGCGGTCAGCAGCGACAGCGACAGGAAGCCGTGGGCGATGGTGCCGCCGAAGGGGGTGTCGCGGCTTGCCCGCTCGGGATCGACATGGATGAACTGGTGGTCGTCGATGACGTCGGCGAAGGCGTCGATGCGCTCCTGAGGGATCGTGAACCAACGCGACGCGCCGATCTCGCCGCCGACGCGCCGTTCCAGGTCCCCAGGGGAAACAGGTTCGATCATTGGAGGTCTTCCCGTGTCCGTTTGGCCGTTGAATGGCCGTTGTTGGCCGTTTATCGGATGCGGTCGCCGCAAAGTTTGCTTGCGCTACGCACAAAAAACATACCAAGTAGTATGTGAGCGTTCCAGTCCTGTCCAGGCAGAAATGTTGCCTGAGGCATGGATTGGTCCTAGCTTCGCCGAACCGACCGGCGCCGCGCCGTCGCGGCGGGTCGGGGCGGGCGAAACGGGTTGGTCGTCGACGAACATATTGAGCTGGAACTGGATGATGAGCAGTGAAAAGAGCCCGCTGTCGCCCCGCATAGACAAGACCGGGAACATCGACATCCTGACCGCCGCCGCCGAATGCTTCATGGAGCAGGGATACCATGCGACGAGCATCGACGATGTGGCCCGGCGTCTGGGCGCCACCAAAGGGCGCATCTATCATTATTATCGTTCGAAGACGGAGTTGTTCTTCGACGTCCACCGCGAGGGGATGAGGCGCAACTTCGACGCCGTCACCCCGGTGATGAAGGGGCCGGAGCCGGCGGCGCGGCGCCTCGGCGCCATGTTCCGCCGGCACGCCCTCTCGATGATGGAGAATCTCGCCCTCGAGGCGGTGGTGGTCCAGGGCGTGGAGATGCACCGCTTCGGCGCCACGACGCCCGAGCAGCGCCGCACGCTGGCCGAGCTGATGACGTGCGCAACGACTTCGAGAGCCTGTTCAAGCGGGTCGCCTACGAAGGCGTCGAGGACGGCTCGATCCGCACCAGCGACGTGTCGGTGGCGGTCAAGGTGGCGCTGGGCGCCATCAACTGGCTGTCGATCTGGTATCGCCCCCGCCCGGCCGAGACCCGCGACGACCGCGAGATCCTGGCCGACAAGATCGTCGATTCGATCATGCAGGGGCTGAACGCGCCGGACTGAAAATGGAGAAGCCCCCGATCCCGCATCGGGACGAGGGCTTCGATGTTCTTGGCAGGCCGTAGGCCCGTCAGGCGAGGGTTTCCCGCTTGAAGCGGATCCCCGCCGCCTCGCGGTCCCAGCACTCTTCCGTCAGCCCCTCGGCGCGCAACGTGTGCTTCTGGAGCTTTCCGCTGGCCGTCTTCGGCAACTCCTCCACCACCCGCACGTAGCGCGGCACCATATAGTGCGCCACCCGCGCGGCCAGGAAGCCGACCAGTTCCGCCGGATCGACCGAGGCGCCGGGAACCGGGGCGACGACGGCCAGCACCTCGTCCTCGCCGACCGAGCTGGGCACCGCGACCGTCACCGCCTCGCGCACCGCTGGGTGGGCGCAGATCTCCGCCTCCAGTTCGAAGGAGGAAATGTTCTCGCCGCGGCGGCGGATCACGTCCTTCAGGCGGTCGACGAAGAAGAAGCGGCCGTCCGCCTCCATGCGGAAGGCGTCGCCGGTGTGGAACCATCCGTTGCGCATGGCCGCCAGCGCCGCCTCCGGGTTCCGGTAGTAGCCGGAGCCGAGCGCCCAGGGGCGATGGGAGCGGATGATCAACTCGCCGACGGTGCCCGGTGGCAACTCCGCGTCGTTGCCGTCCACGACGCGCAACTCGAAGCAGGGGCGCGCGCGGCCGCACAGGCCCGGCACCATCCCATCCGGTCCTGCCGTCAGGGGGCTGGCGATCTCGGTCATGTTGTAGACGGTGTGGAGTTCGACGCCGAAGCGCTCGCCGAAGCGCGGTGCGTCGTCGCCGAAGGGGACGATGAAAACCTTCCTGAGGGTATGGTCGCGGTCGTCCGGCCCCGGCGGCGCCTTCAGCAGGAAGCTCGCCATGACGCCGAGAAGCAGGACCACCGTGCTGCCGGTGTCGCGGATCGAGTCCCAGAAGTCCGACGTGCGGAATTCCGGAACCATCGCCATGGAACCGCCCTTGCCCAGCATGCAATAGACGTAGAGCGTGCTGCCGCAATGGAAGATCGGCCCGCAGATCATGCAGCGGTCGTCCGCCGTGATGCTGTCGAAGGCGTCCGGCCCCATCGTGTAGATCTGCACGTAGGACGTCACGACCCCCTTGGCCGCCCCGGTCGTGCCCGATGAATACATGATCGCATGCGGGTCCCAGGGCTGGATCGGCCGCTCGAGATCCAGGTCGAGATCGGCGTCGGCGGGCGCGTCGGCCAGCGGCGCGATGGTGACGCCGGGCAACTCGGGCGGGTCCGATTCCGCCGCGCCGACGGTCAGGACCGTGGCTAGAGACCCCCGGTCGATTTCCGCCAGGCGGCCGACCAACGCCGTGTGGGCGATGAGGACTGCGGCGCCGGCGTTGTCCAGCATGTGCTCCAGCGGGCGTCCCCGGCTCGCCGTGTTGAGCGGCACATAGACCGCCCCGAGGTAGTTGATGGCGAACCACGAGGTCAGCAGATCGGGCCCGTTCCCCATCCAGCACAGCACATGGTCGCCCTGCCGCACGCCTTGCGCGCGCAGGGTCGCGGCGCGGCGGCGGACCCGCTCCAGCGTCTTCCGGTAGGTCCAGGTCTCGCCCCGCCAGAACGCGACGAACACCGCGTCGGGCTGCCGCTCGGCCTGTCTTTCCAGAAGATTGCGCAGGACGCACTCGTCCGCCGTGGGGATCCGTCCCCGATCATCTCCGTGCATCGCCGAAAACCCTCCCTCTTCTTCCAACCACGACATCCGGCCGTTGGGCCGCCCACCGCCCGGCAGCGGCGGCCATCCATATGTTTGCATCACCAATCAAAGGATTGCAACATACTCAGTAGAATGTTAGGTCATGAGGGCCGGCTCGGATGGCTGTCGGCTCGGGAGGAGAGGGGGCAAGCGAGATGAGCTTTGTTTCGGTTGAGCAGTCGGACGGGGTGGCGCTGGTCCGCTACGACCGTGGCGGACGGGCCAACGCCCTGAGCGCGGCGGCGATGACGGAGCTGACGGACGCGGCCCGCCGCCTGCGCGCCGACACCACCGTTCGGGCGGTGGTGCTGACCGGTGCCGCGGCGGTGTTTTCCGGCGGCATCGACCTGTCCGACCCGCAGCTCTGGCCGACCGGCGGGGATGTTCTGGAGCAGCATGCCGCCATCGAGCGCGGCCGGATCCTGTGCGACGCCTGGGCGGCGCTGCCTCAACTCACCATCGCCGCCGTCGAAGGGCCGGCGATCGGCGGCGGCGGGGTGCTGGCGATGGCGTTGGACTGGCGGGTTTTCGGGCGCGGCGCACATCTGCGCCTGCCGGAGGCCCGGCTCGGCTTCACCCTCGCCTGGGGCGGCCTCCCGCGTCTGGTGTCGCTGGTCGGCCCGGCGCGAGCGAAGCGAATGCTGTTCACCGACCTGCGTGTCGACGCGGGGCTGGCGCTCGACTGGGGCCTCGCCGACCTCGTCGCCGAGGACGGCGCGGTGGTCGCGGACAGCCTGCGGCTGGCCCGTGACGCGGCAACGGTCCCGCCGCTGATCCTGCGCATGACCAAGCGTGCCATCGAGGCCCAGATCGACCAGACGCGTCTGGCCCATGGCGACAGTGACCAGTTCCTGCTCGGCCGCCTGCTGCGTGACGCCGCCGGGGCCTGAGCCTTTCCCTCAAACAGCACAAGAACCGGGAGGATAAACACATGAAGACGCTCAAGACGGCCCTGCTCGCGGGCATGGCCACCTTCACTCTGGCCGGCACTCTGGCCGGCACCCCGATCGGCACGGCCCAGGCGCAGGTTTCCGACAATGTCGTGAAGATCGCCGTGCTCGACGACATGACCGGCATCTACGCGGATCTCGCCGGGCGCGGATCGGTGGTCGCGGCGCAGATGGCGGTCGAGGATTTCGGCGGCAAGGTCAAGGGCGCGCCGGTCCAGGTCGTCTTCGCCGACCACCAGAACAAGGCCGACATCGCCGCCAGCATCTCCCGCCAGTGGATCGACCGCGAGCAGGTCGACGTGATCGTCGACGTCGGCAACTCCGCCGCGGCGCTGGCGGTGCAGGAGGTGACGCGCGAGACCGGACGGGTTCATCTGAATTCCACTGCCGGCAGCACCGAGCTCACCAACGAGAAATGCTCGCCGACCGGCGTTCACTGGACCTACGACACCTACGCGCTGGCCAACGGCGCCGGCCGCGCCCTGACCCGGCAGGGCAACAAATCGTGGTTCTTCATCACCGCCGACTACACCTTCGGCCGCAGCCTGGAGACCAACACGTCGAACGCGGTGAAGAAGGCCGGCGGCACGGTTCTGGGCGCGGTGCGGGCGCCGGTCGCGACGCCGGACTTCTCGTCCTTCCTGCTTCAGGCGCAGGCGTCGGGCGCGCAGGTGGTGGCGCTCGCCAACGCCGGCGGCGACTTCGTCAACGCGGTGAAGCAGGCCAACGAGTTCGGGTTGACCCAGGGCGGTCAGAAGATGGTCGGCATGCTCGTCTTCCTGACCGACATCGACAGCCTCGGCCTCGACGTGACCAAGGGGATGGTCATCACCACCGGCTGGTATTGGGACACCGACGAGCGGACACGCGAGTTCGCCCGGCGTTTCGGCCAGCGGCACGAGGGCAAGATGCCGACCATGGCCCAGGCCGGCGTCTATTCGGCGGTGCTGAACTACCTGAAGGCCATCGATGCCGCCGGCACCGACAAGGGTCTGACGGTGGTCAACCAGCTGAAGAGCATGCCCATCGAGGACATGTTCGCCCGCAACGGGAAGGTCCGCGCCGACGGCCGCATGGTCCACGACATGCACCTCGTCGAGGTCAAGAGCCCCGCCGAATCAAAGGGCCGGTGGGATTATTACAAAATCCTCAGCACCATCTCCGGCGAAGACGCCTTCCTGCCGCTGTCCGAAAGCAAGTGTCCCCTGGTCAAGGGCTGAGGATGGCGGACCGATGGCGCCGTGCCGGCTGCCGGCACGGCGCGGAAACGGGAGGGAGGCGACGGAGGTGCCGATGAGCGACGACATCATCCCTTGGCACCACCGCCGCACCGGAGAATTTTCGCGCATTACGGCGATGCGCAGCGTAGATTCCGCCGGGTTACAGGACGCCCCTCCACTCTACCAAGGAAGTCGATAGCCGGGGACGACCGACGGGAGAAGCGGCGGACCGTCCGCCACCGCAGAGCGCCAAGCAGGAGACCGATCCGATGGCCGAAACCGCCGTAGGCCGCTTCACCACCGGTTCGCCGATCCGCCATGTGATGGTGATGACCGCCACCGGCTCTGTCGGGCTGATCGCGGTGTTCGCGGTCGATCTGCTGAACCTGTTCTACATTTCGCTGCTGGGCGAACGCGAACTGGCGGCGGCGGTGGGCTTCGCCGGCACCGTCCTGTTCCTGCAATCGTCGCTGTGCATCGGACTGTCGATTGGCGCCGGAGCGCTGGTAGCGCGCGCGATAGGCGGCGGCCGGCGCGCGGAGGCGGAGAGGCTGGCGGGCTCCAGCCTGATCCTCTCCGCGCTGGTCGCCGCAGTGGTCGGCCTGCTGACCTTGCCGCTGCTGGGGCCGGCGATGGATCTGCTGGGTGCCAGGGGAGCCACCAAGGACCTTGCGGTCGGCTATCTGACCATCCTGTCACCGACCCTGCCGTTGCTCGGGCTCGGTATGGGCTGTTCGGCGATGCTGCGGGCACAGGGCGATGCGCGCCGCGCCATGATCGTCACGCTCTATGCCGCACTGTTCACCGCGGCGCTGAACCCGGTTCTGATCTTCGGCCTGCGGCTGGACCTGACCGGTGCAGCGGTGACGGTCGTGCTGTCGCGCTGCCTGCTCGCCGCCATCGGCTGGCACGGTGTGGCGCGGGTGCACCGGCTGCTCGCCGCCCCGGGCTGGACCTGGCTGATGAAGGACGCCAGGACCCTGGCCGGCATCGCCGGTCCGGCGGTCCTGACCAATCTCGCCACCCCGGTGGCCGGCGTCTACGTCACCACCAGCATGGCCCGCTTCGGCGATGCGGCAGTCGCCGGGGCGGCCATCGTCGACCGCATGGTTCCGGTCGCCTTCGGCACGATCTTCGCCCTGACCGGCGCGGTCGGCCCGATCCTGGCGCAGAATCTGGGAGCAGGCCGTCTCGACCGGGTGCGGGCGACCCTGCAGGCCAGTCTGGCGCTGATCGTCGTCTGGGTTCTGGCGGTCTGGCTGGGTCTGTTCCTTGCCGCGACTGGGTGGTGATCGCCTTTTCCGCCGAGGGCGTGTCGGCCGATCTGGTCCGCCTGTTCTGCACCGCCGTGGCCGGCGGGTTCCTGTTCGTCGGCTTCCTCTTCGTCGGCAACGCCGCGTTCAACAATTTGGGCTTCCCCCTGCTGGCGACCGGGTTCAACTGGGGCAGGGCGACACTGGGAACCATGCCGTTCGTGGCGGCGGGCGGTTGGCTGGGCGGGGCGCCGGGGGTGCTGATCGGGCAGGCGGCGGGATCGGTGCTGTTCGGTATCGCCGCGGTCTGGGTGGCGTTTCGGGTGACCGGACGGCTCGGCCATAAGCAGTTGGACCGGACCGGAGACGGCCCGGCACCGGAGGCCATGGCGGTGCCGGCCGACGTTCGCTGTCCGGCAAGGCGGCGGCGGCGCTGACCGTGCAGATCAACCGGCCGTGAGGCGGCACCGGGGGTGCCTCCACGGTGTCCTGCACCGAAGGAAGCGGAATTCCCCCATAGAGCGCGTACAAAGACACGCACAGGATTCACAGTCCAGATTTCACCGATTTTTCCGATGAAACCAATGGGTCCCAATTGCACTTTATGGTTCCTTCCCGGGAAAGGGTGGGCCGGGCGTCGGCGGCGGCGATATCGTCCAGCAGGGCGTCGAGCTCCAGCCCATAGGCTTCGGCCGCCTCCCGCACGGTCATGAAAGGCGCCATGGCGCAGCCGGGACAGGCGAGGCCGCGGCGAAGCAGGACCGGCACCACCGCGGGGCGCTCGCGCATCAGCTCGGCCATGGTCATGTCGGCGATCGTCATCTCGGCCACGGATGATGAGGCGGCCATGGCGGCATGCTCCTGCGCTGGGGACAGGCAGCCACCATAGCCGCCCGGCGGCGAGCGGTCTTTGCGCCACCGCAACCGCCCTGCATTCAGCCGCCCTGCATTCAGCCGCGCGGCGGAACCGGCGGCAGATCCTCGGCGATGGCGACCAGCGCGTGGGGCTTGCGGATCACCACCTGCTGCCGGCCGCTCTCCACGATCCCCTGGCTTTCCCAGGCCGACAGGGTGCGGCTGACGGTGTGCAGCGTGGTGCCGGTCATCTCCGCCACGTCCTGGCGCGACAGGGGAAAATCGATCTCCACCCCCGCCTCCACCCGCCGGCCGGCCTGTCGCACCAGACGCAGCAGGGCGTGTGCGATGCGGCGCTCCACCCGTTCGGTCGCGACCTCGCGCAGGCGGTTCTGCACTTCACGCAATCGGCCGCCGACGATGGACAGTGCGTTGCGGGCGATGACGGGATGGCGGTCCATCAGTTCGGTCATCGCGGCGGCCGGCCAGGACAGTTCGACGCAATCCGCCACGGCGACGGCATCGGCCGGATAGAGGCCGTCTGTGAAGATCGCCAGCGTCCCGAACATCTCGCCGGGGCCGATGAAGCGCATCACCACCTGCTGGCCGTCGGGGCCGGTCTGCACGATCTTCACCCGCCCGTCGATCAGCGCATGGCCGGCCGCCGCCGGCTCCCCCTGGGTGAACAGGGCGGCCGCCGCGGGCATGCCGCCGGGGACGGGCGAGCGCCACGGCCACCGCCAGCGCGTCGGCATCCAGCCCGGCGAACAGCGGCATGCCGCGCAGAACGGCGGGGTCGGGGGGCGGGGGCATGGCGGTCGTCCTGGCTCGGTCCGGGTCTGGCCCGACAGTGTAGCGGCCAAAGCATACCCATTCGTAAGCGAATTTGTTGCCGGTCAAAGCGCGCCCGCCCCCCCGGTCGCCAGAATGACCGGACCGGACCACCGAAGAGCCCGCCCGCCCATGCATGCCCCCGCCCCCTCCGCAGCCACCGGCGCCACCGTCACCGGCGCCCATCGCCTGATGTATCCGGCAGCCGCCTTCTATGCCGCGCTTGCCGTGCCGCTGTGGCTGGCGGCGGTGTCCGGCCTGCTGCCGGTGGGCTGGTCCTCGGCACTGCATGCCCACGAGATGACGCTGGGCTATGCGCTGGCGGTGGTCGGCGGGTTCCTGATGACGCGGCTGTCGCGGCGGATGGTGGCGGTGGCCTTCCTGTCCTGGCTGGCCGGACGGCTGGCGCTGCTGGGCGGACTGCCGGCGGCGGTGGCCCTGCCGCTCGGCGTCGCCTATCCGCTGCTGCTGTTCGTGGTCGCCGGCCTGCCGTTCCTGCGCACCAGCCGCAGCGGACACAACGCGGTGTTCGGCCCGCTGATCGGCGCCTTCCTGGTGGCGGAGGCGCTGTTCTGGGCATCGGAGCTCGGGCTCGTCCCGGCCGGTGGGATGCCTGTCGGGCTGCTGCTGATCGCGACGCTGCTGCTGACCATGGGCGGGCGCGTCATCCCGGCGGCGACGGCCGGCGCCCTGCGCCGCCGCGGCATCTCCCTGGCGCAGCGGGTACAGCCACGGCTGGAGGCGATGGGCGTCGCCGGCGCCGCGCTCTGCCTGCTGTCGGCGGCGACCGGCCTGCTGCCGCCGCTGGGGGCCGCCGGTGCGACGATGGCGGGGGCGAGCGCGCTGCTGCGGCTGGCCCGCTGGAAACCGCTGCTCCTGCTGGGAACGCCGGAGATCGCCAGCCTGCATCTGGGCTATCTCTGCCTCGGCATCGGCTGGCTGCTGACGGGTTTCGCGGAGCTTGCGGGTCTGCCACCGGCCGCCGGCTGGCACATGCTGGGGGTGGGTGCGCTCGGTATCCTCGCCAGCGCCATGATGATCCGCACCACCCTGCAGCGGGAGGCGGAGCCCGAGCGCTTCCCGCCCGCCGCCACCGCCGCCGTCGCGCTGATGGCCACGGCCGCGGTTCTGCGCTTGGCGGCGGTCTGGTGGCCGTCGATGGCGCTGCTGGCGGCGGCGGGAGCCTTCTGGACTCTCTCCCAGCTCCTGACCGCCGCCGTCCTGCTCACCCGGCCGAGGCGTGGAAAGCGATGATCCCTCATCCCCGCCGCCAGATCCCCTTGCCCGGCAGCCGGTCGCGGTCATGGCTGCGGTCGAAATCCAGGGCCGGCCCCTTCGGCAGGATCAGGGTCGGGTTGATGGCGGGATTGACGTAGTAGCCCGCCTTGATGTGGTCGAGCTTCACCGTGTCGCGGATGCCCGGCCATTGGTACAGCTCGCGCAGATAGGCGGACAGGTTCGGGTAATCCTCGATCCGGCGCAGGTTGCACTTGAAGGCGCCGTGATAGGCGGCGTCGAAGCGCACCAGCGTGACGAACAGGCGCCAGTCGGCCTCGGTCAGATGCTCTCCCGCCAGATAGCGGCTGGCCGACAGACGATCCTCCAGCCGGTCGAGCGTGGCGAACAGCCCGTCGAACGCCTCGTCGTAGCTGGCCTGCGACTTCGCGAAGCCGCAGCGATAGACGCCGTTGTTGACGCTGGCATAGACCAGCTCGTTCCAGTGGTCGGTTTCCGACCGCAGCGGCTCGGGATAGAGATCCAGCCGGTTGCCGGTCAGCCGATCGAAGGCGCTGTTCAGGATGCGGATGATGTCGGCCGATTCGTTGTTCACGATGCGGCGCTCCTGCCGGTCCCACAGAACGGGCACCGACACCTTGCCGGTATAGGTGGGATCGCTGGCGGTATAGAGCCGGTAATGGTGGCGGAAGGGGCCGACGCCCTCGCCGGCGTCCTGGTCCTCGGCATAGACCCAGCCGTCCTCGCCCAGCACCGGTTCGGCGGCGGACAGGCCGATCACCCCTTCCAGGCCCTTCAGCACGCGGAAGATCAGCGTGCGCGAGGCCCAGGGACACAGGTAGGAGACGTAGAGGTGATAGCGTCCGGCCACCGCCGGCAGGGTGGGGCGCCCCTCCGCGTCCGGCGCGCCGTCCGGCGTGATCCAGTCGCGGAAACGGGTCGGCTCGCGGTGGAAGGCGCCGTTTTTGATCTCGCTGGCCGCGATGTCGCCCTTCACCCAGACACCATTCACAAGCTGCGGCATCGCGGCCTCCAATCACAAGGGGGTGAAATCGGGGGGTGGAAACGGGAGGGGACCGGCGAACCGGTCCCCTCCATACTGCAACAGACCGGAAAGGCCCTTCGGTCAGGACTTGACCGCCTCGATTTCGATCAGCAGCTGGATGTCGTCGCCGACGGCCGGGGCGCCGTACTTCATGCCGAAATCGGTGCGCTTCACCGTGCCGCGGGCGGAGAAGCCGGCGGTCTCCAGCTTGCTGGCCGGGCTGACGCCGTCCTTGTTGAAGGTGATGTCCAGAACCACCGGCTTGGTCACGCCCAGCATGGTCAGGTCGCCGTGCAGCTTGCCGGTCTTGTCGCCGGTCTTCTCGATCCTGGTGCTCTTGAAGGTCAGCTTGGGGAACTCCTTCGCATTGAAGAAGTCGGGGGAGCGCAGATGCTCGTCGCGCTTGGCGTGGTTGGTGTCGATGCTGGCGGCGTCGATGGTGACGTTGACCGTGCTCTTCTCGACCGCGTCCTTGTCGAAGCTGATGTCGCCGCCGACCGTGTTGAAGCGGCCGATCACGTTGGAGAAGCCGATGTGGTTGACGATGAAGGCGACGGCCGTGTGCGCCGGGTCGATCTTGTAGCTGACCGGAGCGGCGAAAGCGGGGGAGAGGGCACCGGCGGCGGTCGCGACGAACAGGGCAGCGGCGAACAGGGTCTTCTTCATGAACGGAACTCCGGGAATTGGGGGAGAATGACGGGGATGGAGGATCAGTAGGGCGACGCTTCGCCGCCGGTCAGCGCATAGGCCGCACCGATGGCGACCAGCGCCGGAAGGACAGCGACCACCGTGACGGCGGCCGACGAGGCGGCCCGGCCGACCAGGCCATGGCCCTGGGGAACGAAGCGGCCGACATGGCCGGCCAGCAGGGCCGGCAGCGCCAGCAGCAGGACGGCGGTCTGCGCCTGGGAGAAGAGGGTCAGCACGCCGGCCAGCAGAACCGCGATGCCGGTGGCGACCCGGCCCGACAGGCCCCAGCCATGGCGCTCGACCGGCCAGTTCCACAGCAGGAAGCCGCCGGCCGACGCCGCCAGCGCCAAAGCCATCTGGGCGATGGAGGCGGAAGAACCGATCAGTGCCGTGCCGCCGACGGCCAGCGCCAGCGCCAGCAGCGAGGCGGCCGGCGCGGTCGGGCTCTCGGCCGCATCCGACGCCTGCGTCTGCGAACCGCGGGCAAAGGCGACCCACGCGGCGACGGCGAGCAGGATCACGACGCTGACGACCGCCGCGGCGGAATCCAGCGCGGGCAGGGCGATCCACAGCAGCGAACCGGCCAGCCACACCGCCAGCGCGACCGAGGCGGCGCGGCCACGCAGGCCCGCCGCATCGGCGGCGACACCCAGCAGCAGCCCGGCGGCGGACGACCAGAACAGCTTTCCCATGCTCGACGGCGGGGGCAGGGCCGGCAGGCCGACCACCATCGCAAAGACCACCAGGAACCCGGCGGCGATCCCGGCGGCGGCCAGCGGACGGCGCAGCAGGTGCAGGGCACCGACGAGGATCAGGCTGACTGCCAAGGGCAGGGCGCTGGACTGGACGAAGGGATCTTGAAGCAACTCGGACATGCGGACGGCCGGCTTTGGATGGGGTGGCGCAGGATGCGCTTGGTGTAGACCCTAACCTGTGCTCTGGTGAGCGCAAATTGACCAGTTTTGCAAAAAGCATCTGCAGGAATGAGCGGGAATAAATGGGAAACGGTAACAATTGGGATGACCTGCGTTACCTGCTGGCCGTGGCACGGCATGGCTCCCTGTCGGCCGCCGCCCGCGTCCTGGGGGTGAACCACAGCACGGTGCTGCGCCGGGTGACGGCGCTGGAACAAGCCATGGGCGCCCAGCTGTTCGACAAGCTGCCCGGCGGGTATGTGCTGACCGCGGCGGGCGACGAGATGCACCGCGTGGCGCAGAAGATGGAGGAGGATCTGGCCGCCGCCAACCGCCTGCTGTCCGGCCGCGACACCCGGATCGGCGGCAGCCTGCGCGTGACCACCGTCGACATCCTGACCCTCTACATCCTGCCGCACCACATCGCCGCCTTCCGCCGGCTGCATCCCGAACTGCGCGTCGATCTGGTGGCGGCGGAGGCGTCGCTCAGCCTGACCCGGCGCGAGGCCGACGTGGCGATCCGCGCCACCAGCCGGCCGCCGGAGAACCTCGTCGGGCGGGCGGTGTCGGGACTGGCTTTTGCCGTCTATGGCGCATCCTCCCATCTGGACCGGGTCGGCGGTGCCGACGACCTGGACAGGCATCCGTGGGTCGGGCTGGACGAGTCCTTCGAGCACACCTCCCTTGCCCATTGGATGAAACGGACGGTGCCGTCGGCGTCCATCGGCTACCGGGTGAATTCGGTCGCCGGTGCGGTGGAGGCGGTGCGGGCCGGGATAGGACTCGGCCTGCTGCCCTGCGGGGTGGTGGACCGCGACCCCGCCTTCCGCCGCATCGGCGATCCGGTGCCGGAGGCCGACGCCAAGCTCTGGCTGCTGACGCACGAGGATCTGCGCCACATGGGCCGCGTCCGCGCCTTCCTCGACTTCATGGCCGACGCGCTGACCCGCGAACGCGACCTGCTGGAGGGGCGGTGTCCGCGGTCGAAGTGACCGAAAACGCCCTCTCCCGCCCCGGGAGAGGGAGGGGACCCACGCCTATAGGCGTGGGGAGGGTGAGGGGTAAAGCAAGGATCCCGAACCGCACGGCTTCGTGCCTAACCCCTCACCCTTCCCACCGCTTCGCGGCGGGCCCCTTCCCTCTCCCGGGGCGGGAGAGGGAGCCATATGCGATGGTATGCCCCCGCCGCCGGGTGGACCACTGGAACTGCGGGTCGTCGGCGATCAGGTGGCGGTGGTCGGACAGCCGGTTGCGCTCCAGCCAGCCGACGGTCGCCTCCAGCTCCGACAGCGTCATTTCGGAACGCGCCTTCTTCATCAGTCGCTTCAGCACGGCGTTGTAGATGTGGTAGCCGGTCGGCCCCTCGGCGACGAGGTTGTTGTCCTCGTCCTCGATCACCTGCGCCGCGACCAGCTGGCCGATCCGCTGGCGCAGGTGATGCTCGGCGGCGCTCGGCGTCAGCGGCAGCTCCCCCGGATCGCGCGAGTGGGAGCCGAAATCGGGGCCGGGCGCCACCACCGCGAAACTCAACGCAGTGGCGTTGGATTCCAGCGGGATGATCTCCGGCTCCCGCTCCGTGCTGCGTTCGAAGGGAAGCTCCTGCTGGGGACGGCGGGTCTTCACCATGGCGCGGGTGCCCTGCTGGGTCTCCACCATGGTGCGGAACTGCTCGAACAGCGCGTCGGACGGATGGTAGATCAGCGCCCGCTGCCGGTCATAGGGGCCGCCATGCGGGTCCACCCGCGTCGCCCGCGCGATCGCCTGCTCCAGCCAAGGGCGCGAGCGGATGTGGGTCAGGCAGGCCACATGGGTGATGGACGGCGCGTCCAGCCCCTCATAGGCCATGGCGACGGAGACCAGCACCGCCGGCTCGGACCGCAGGCGGAAGGCAGCCACCACCTCCTGCGCGTCGCGGCATTCGGAGATGGCAAGCCGCGCCATGCGCCCGGCCTGCTCCTTCGGCATCCAGCCCTGCAACGTCTCCAGATAGAAGCGCGCCGTCCCCTGGTCCGGCGCGATGACCAGCAGCTTGCCCAGTCCCGGATCGTCGCGCCCGCGCGGCAGCTTCAGCTCCGCCCGCCGCTTCGCCCGATGCTCGCGGCAGGAGCGATAGGCCTCGCGCAGCATCGCCTGGGCGAAACCGGTGCGCAGCGCGGTGAACAGGGCGGCGCGCGTGTTCTCCCCCGCCTTGGACAGCGCATCGACCCAGCGGTTGGTCCGCTCCGCATCCAGCCAGGAGGCCGAGCCGTCCATCGCCCCGAAGGTGACGGGCAGGATCGCCTTCTCGGCCAGCGCCTGCCGGCGGGAATAGCCGACCACCGCCCAACCCGGCGCCTTGAAATCGATCTCCCGCACCTTGCGGGTTCCCTGCGGCGCGCGGTAGGGCAGCCACAGGATCGGACGGCCGTCGGCGCGCTCCAGCGTCCCGCTCATCAGCAGGCGGGCCGACGCATTCTCCAGCAGCGGCAGGATGGAGCGGCTCCAGGCCGTCTCCTCCTCGACCGCGGCCATGCGGTCGGTGTCGAACACCGCCGGCAGATGGTGCAACTCGTCCACCGCCAGAAGATAGCGGTGACGGCGGAACTCCTGCAGGTGCAGGTCCGGCGCCGCGGCGACTGCCTGATAGGTCGTGATGTAGCCCTGCAGGCCGCGGCAGAGGTCGCGCCCGTTCTCCGCCGCGCGCAGGGCGAGAGTGTGTCCCAACACCTCGCGCCAGCGCGGATCGACGAAGGCCTCCTCCGCCTGCTGGCGCAGGCTGTCGCGCGGCACGATCCAGCACACCCGGTCGATCCGCCCCGCCTTGTGCAGCGCCGCCGCCATGATGACCGGCAGCAGCGATTTCCCCCCGCCGGGCGTGACCGCCGCCAGAACGTCGCGAACCTCCGTCTGCTGCTGGCCGATGGCGTCGGCGATGGCGCTGACCAGTTGCTGATGGGTTCTCAGCTGCGGCATTCAACCCTGCTCTCGCTGTGGCACGAGGGAGGAGCAAGCCTAAATTCCCGCGAGTCCCCCGGTCATGGGTGCAATCGGAGGTGAGGGACCCCATCGGGAGTAGCGCAGTCTCCGGTCGGGGGCAGCGATTCGCGCCGCCTAAGCCCTATGATGACGGCGGAACGCTGCAGTCTGACGTACGTACCTGAAAGGGCATGAACCAAGCTCCGCCATGCTTCAGACAAAAGTCCAATCGGGGCCAGAACCTCAAAATCTGAGTTGCGCACCTCAAGGTGCCCGGAATATGGTTTGTGACATGAACAATCAAATCAACGATGCACCCCTGACCCTGCGCGACGTGGCGGCGGCGGCCGGCGTCAGCCTTGCGACGGCGGATCGGGTAATCAACGGACGGCCCGGCGTCAGCGCCAAGACCGCGCTCAAGGTGCATGAGGCGGTGCAGCGGCTGGGTTTCCGCCCGCTGGCGGCTGCGGCGGAGCTGGCGCGGTCGCGCTCCTGGCGCTTTGCCGTGGTCCTGCCCAGCGGCGGCAACCGCTTCATGATGGACATCGCCGACAATGTCCGCGCCCAGGCCGACTGGTTCCGCGCACGACGCATCGCGGTGGAGATCATCGAGACCGACGTGTTCGACGCCGACATCCTGGCTACGGAATTGACCGGGCTGCCGGGCCGCTTCGACGCGGTGGCGCTGGTGGCGCTGGACCATCCGCGCATCCGCGCAGCCATCGATGATCTGGTGGAAGGCGGCATGTCGGTGGTGACACTGGTGTCGGACGCCCCGTCGTCGCGGCGTCAGCATTATGTCGGCATCGACAACATCGCCGCCGGCCGCACAGCCGGGTCTCTGCTCGGCCGTTTCCGCGGCCCGCCGCGCAAGGGTGAGGCCGGCGGCTCGGTCGGCATCGTCACCGGATCGGGCAGCCTGCGCGACCATGCCGAACGCCGCTTCGGCTTCGGGCAGGTGCTGGCGGAGGAATTTCCCCACCTGACCCGCCTGCCGCCGGTGGAGGGGCGCGACGATCCCGACCGCAACCGCGATCTGGTCCGCCGCATGCTGGCCGGCACGCCCGATCTGGTGGCGATCTACAACACCGGCGAAGGCTCCGTCGGCATCGGCGAGGCGCTGGCCGAGGCCGGTCTCGCCCGCAAGATTCTCTGCGTCGGGCACGAGCTGACGCCCGCCACCCGCCGCATGCTGCTGGACGGCACCTTCGCCGCCCTGGTCGCCCAGGATCCGGGGCACGAGGCGCGCTCCATGGCTCGGGTGCTCCACGCCCTGGTCACCGGCCAGGAGATCGTCGCGGCGCAGGAGCATATCCGGGTCCAGGTCATCCTGCGCGACAACCTGCCCTGAAGGACATCAAAGCCTGAGGGGCGACAAACAAGGCCGAAAGACATGTTTCTCGGGATCGACATCGGCACATCCAGCGTCAAGGCGGTTCTGACCGACGCCGACGGGGCCGTCGCCGGCAGCGCGTCCCGCCCCTGCACCGTCTCCCGCCCCCACCCGCTGTGGTCGGAGCAGGAGCCGGAGGACTGGGTCGCCGCCGCCCTCGCCGCGGTGGATGAGCTACGGGAGCACCAGCCGGCCGCGCTCGCCGCCGTGCTCGGCATCGGTTTCTCCGGGCAGATGCATGGTGCCGTCCTGCTGGGCCGCGACAACCAAGTGCTGCGCCCCGCCATCCTGTGGAACGACGGCCGATCCCACCGCCAATGCGCGACGCTGGAGGAAACCCTTCCGACACTGCGCTCCATCAGCGGCAACATCGCCATGCCCGGCTTCACTGCGCCCAAGCTGCTGTGGGTGGCGGAGGAGGAGCCGGACATCTTCGCAGCACTCGCCAAGGTGCTGCTGCCCAAGGCCTATGTCCGCTGGCGCTTCACCGGCGCGATGGTGGAGGAGATGTCGGACGCCTCCGGCACGCTGTGGCTCGACGTCGGCCGGCGCGACTGGTCGGACGACCTGCTCGCCGCCACCGGCATGACCCGTGCCCACATGCCGGATCTGGCCGAAGGCTCCGATGCCGTCGCCCGGCTGTCGCCCGACCTCGCCCGCCGCTGGGGCATGCGGGAGCCGCCGGTGGTGGCGGGCGGGGCGGGGGACTGCGCGGCCAGCGCCGTCGGCCTCGGCGCCATCACGCCGGGCGACGGCTTTCTCAGTCTCGGCACCTCCGGCGTGCTGTGGCGGACGACCGACCGCTTCCTGCCCAACCCGGCGATGGCAGTCCATGCCTTCTGCACGCGCTGCCCGGCGTCTGGCACCAGATGGGCGTGATGCTGTCGTCCGCCGCCTCGCTGGCCTGGGCCGCCTCCACCCTCGGCGCGCCGGAGGCGGAGCTGCTGGCTCCGCTCGGCGATGCGGTGGACGGCCCGTCGCCGGTCGCCTTCCTGCCCTACCTGTCGGGCGAGCGCACCCCCCACAACGACGCCACCGTGCGCGGCCTGTTCGCCGGCCTGTCGGCGGAGACCGGCCGGAACGCCATGGTACAGACCGTGCTGGAAGGCGTCGCCTTCGCCGCCCGCGACAATCTGGTGGCGCTGGGGGCTGGTGCCCCAACCTCTCTCGACCTTGCCGGCGGCGGCTCCCGCTCGCGGCTGTGGGCGCGGATCTGCGCCGACGTGCTGGGCGTCACCATCCACCGCATCGAGGACGGCGAGGTCGGTGCCGCTCTCGGCGCCGCCCATCTCGGCCGCATGGCCGCAACCGGAGAGTCCCCCGCCACCGTCTGCCGCAAGCCCCGCCGTCTAGAGACCTTCACCCCCGATCCGGCCCGCACCGATGCGTACAGCCAGGCTTGGCTGCGCTGGCGCCGGCTCTACCCCCTTGCCAAGGAGTTCGCGTCTTGAGCACCGCCTCATTCTTCGGCGACCTGTCCCCGGTGGCCTATCGCGGACCGGACAGCCGCGACCCGCTGTCCTACCGCTGGTACGACAAGGACCGTGTGGTGCTGGGCAAGCGGATGGAGGACCATCTGCGGCTGGCCGCCTGCTACTGGCACAGCTTCTGCTGGCCGGGCGGCGACCCCTTCGGCGGCGAGACCTTCCAGCGCCCATGGATGCGCCCCGGCCTCGACCCGATGCAGGCGGCGCACGCCAAGGCCGATGTCGCCTTCGAGATGTTCCGCCTGCTCGACGTTCCCTTCTTCTGCTTCCACGACCTCGACGCCGCACCGGAGGGTGCCACGCTGGTCGAAAGCGTCGACAACCTGAAAGTCATCACCGAACTGTTCGCGGCCAAGATGGAGACCGCCAAGGTCCGTCTGCTGTGGGGCACGGCAAACCTGTTCTCCCACCGCCGCTACATGGCCGGTGCGGCGACCAACCCGGACCCGGAGGTCTTCCTATACGCCTGCGGGCAGGTGCGCGCGGCACTGGAGGCCACCCATGCGCTGGGCGGCGCCAACTACGTCATGTGGGGCGGCCGCGAGGGCTACGAGACGCTGCTGAACACCGACCTGAAGCGCGAGCTGGACCAGATGGGCCGCTTCGTTTCGATGGTGGTGGAGCACAAGCACAGGATCGGCTTCGACGGCCCGATCCTGATCGAACCGAAGCCGCGCGAGCCGACCAAGCACCAGTACGATTTCGACGTCGCCACCGTCTACGGCTTCCTGGAGCGTTACGACCTGCTGGCCGACGTGCGGGTGAACATCGAGCAGAACCACGCCATCCTCGCCGGCCACAGCTTCCAGCACGAGGTGGCGCTGGCGCTGGCGCTCGGCATCTTCGGTTCGCTCGACATGAACCGCGGCGACGCGCTGCTGGGCTGGGACACCGACCAGTTCGCCAACGACATCGGCGAGCTGACGGTGGTCATGCACGACATCCTCAGGGGCGGCGGCTTCACCACCGGCGGCCTGAATTTCGACGCCAAGATCCGCCGCCAGTCGCTCGACCCGGAGGACCTGCTGCATGGCCACATCGGCGGCATCGACGCCTGCGCCCGCGCCCTGCTGCAGGCGGCTCAGATGCTGGAGGACGGCGCCCCTGACCAAGCCGCTGGCCGGGCGCTACGCCGGCTGGGACAGTGCGGAGGGCCAAGCGATCCTGTCCGGTAAGCGCGACCTCGCCACGCTGGCCGATCGCGCGCTGACCTCGGGCCTCAACCCCCAACCGCGCTCCGGCCGGCAGGAGTATCTGGAGAACGTCGTCAACCGGTACGTCTGACCCCCGCGACTATATCCCCTCTCCCCCCCGGGGAGAGGGTTAGGGTGAGGGGGTCGCGCGGCGAGGATCTTCAAGAATCCCGCCCTTCCCGCTCTCCACCAATTCCACGCTTTGCATCCCCCTCACCCCGACCCTCTCCCCGGGGGGGAGAGGGGGAATTGGCAGACTTCACGTCCATAAATGCCGCCGCCCCGATGCGGCCACACAGGGAGGAAACACGATGAAGCACCGCCTTACCGCAGCAGCAGCCGGTCTGTTCATGACCCTGACCGCAACCACGGCGCTCGCCGCCGGCACCACCGTCGGCGTCTCCTGGTCCAACTTCCAGGAAGAGCGCTGGAAAACCGACGAGGCGGCGATCAAGGCGGTGATCGAGAAGGCCGGCGGCAAATACCTGTCGGCCGACGCCCAGTCCTCGCCGGCCAAGCAGCTGTCGGACATCGAATCGCTGATCTCCCGCGGCGCCCAGGCGCTGATCATCCTGGCGCAGGACGGCGACGCCATCCGCCCGGCGGTGGAGAAGGCGGCGGCGGAGGGCATCCCGGTCGTCGGCTATGACCGGCTGATCGAAATCCCGTCCGCCTTCTACATCACCTTCGACAACAAGGAGGTCGGCCGCCTCCAGGCGCGCAGCGTCTTCGCGCTGAAGCCCAAGGGCAACTACGCCTTCATCAAGGGCAGCTCCACCGATCCCAACGCCGACTTCCTGTTCGCCGGCCAGATGGAGGTGCTGAAGGCCGCCATCGACCGCGGCGACGTGAAGAATGTCGGCGAGGCCTACACCGACAAATGGCTGCCGGCCATCGCCCAGCAGAACATGGAGCAGATCCTGACCAAGACCGGCAACAAGGTCGATGCCGTGGTCGCCTCCAACGACGGTACGGCGGGCGGCGCGGTCGCGGCGCTGGCGGCGCAGGGGCTGGCGGGAACCGTGCCGGTGTCGGGCCAGGACGGCGACAAGGCGGCGCTGAACCGCATCGCGCTCGGCACCCAGACGGTGTCGGTGTGGAAGGACGCCCGCGAACTCGGCCGCCGCGCCGCGGAGATCGCCATGGAGCTTGCCGGCGGCAAGAAGATGACCGACATCGCCGGCGCCACCAGCTTCGACGGTGGGCCGAAGAAGCAGAAGATGACCTCCCTGTTCCTCACCCCCATCGCCATCACCAAGGACAACCTCGGCCAAGTGATCGACGCCGGCTGGGTGACCAAGGACGTCGTCTGCCAGGGCGTGAAGCCCGGCAGCGTCAAGGTCTGCAACTGATGGCCGAGCCGTCCACCACCCTGTCCCCGGCGTCCTCCCCGGATGCGCCGTCAGGCCGGCGGGCCGGCATCGGCGACGCCCTGCGCGCGCTGGAGCTGGACACCCGCATGGTCGGGATGATCGGGGCGCTCGCCATCGTCTGGATCGGATTCGACCTCCTGACCGGCGGCGCCTTCCTGACCCCGCGCAACCTGTGGAACCTGTCGGTACAGACCGCGTCCGTCGCCGTGATGGCGACGGGCATGGTGCTGGTCATCGTTACCCGCAACATCGACCTGTCGGTGGGCTCCATCCTGGGCTTCACCGGCATGGTGGTGGGCGTGCTCCAGGCCCGCATCCTGCCGGAGATCTGGGGCTTCGACCATCCGATGACCTGGGTGGTGGCGGTGCTGGCGGCGATTGCCGTCGGCGGGGCGGTGGGGGCGCTGCAGGGCGCCGTCATCGCCTATCTCGGCGTGTCGTCCTTCATCGTCACGCTGGGCGGGCTGATGGTCTGGCGCGGCGCCGCCTGGTGGGTGACGACCGGACAGACGGTGGCGCCGATGGACGGGCTGTTCAAGCGGCTGGGCGGCGGGTTCGAGGGCGCCATCGGCGCCGGTCCCAGCTGGGCGGTCGGCATCGCCGCCATCCTGCTGTCGGTCGCCGCCATCCTGATGACCCGGCGGCGCAGGGCCGGCTTCGGCTTTCCCGTCCGGCCCTTGTGGGCGGAAGGGGTGGTGATCCTGCTGGTCGCCGCCGCCATCACCGGCGCCGTGCTGGTGGTCAACGCCTATCCCCTGCCGGTCCCGGTGGTGCGCCGGATGATGGAGGCGCAAGGGATGGCCACCGACGGCACTCTGCCCTTCGTGGCGCATGGCTTCGCCATCCCGGTGCTGATCGCGCTGGCGGTGGGCGTGGCGGTGACCGTCCTGACGCGGCGCACCCGCTTCGGCCGCTATGTCTTCGCCATCGGCGGCAACCCGGAGGCGGCGGAGCTGTCGGGCATCAACACCAAACGGGTTCTGGTGATGGTGTTCGGGCTGATGGGGGCGCTGTGCGGCCTGTCCGCGTGCATCGCCACCGCCCGGCTGAACGCGGCCACCAACGCCAACGGCACGCTCGACGAGCTGTATGTCATCGCCGCGGCGATCATCGGCGGCACCTCGATGGCCGGCGGCGTCGGCACCATCCTGGGCGCGATGCTGGGCGCCATGGTGATGCAGTCCTTGCAGTCCGGCATGGTGCTTCTGGGGGTGGACGCGCCGATGCAGAACATCGTCGTCGGCATCGTGCTGGTCGCCGCGGTCTACATCGACACGCTCTACCGCAGGGGGATGAAATGACCGCTCTCGCCACGTCGGAACCGTTGACGGCAACGCGCCCGCTGGTCGAGATGCGCGACGTCTCCATCGCCTTCGGCGGCATCAAGGCGGTGGACGGCGTCAGCATCGACCTCTATCCCGGCGAGGTGGTCGGGCTGCTCGGCCACAACGGCGCCGGCAAATCGACGCTCATCAAGATCCTGTCCGGCGCCTATGCCGCCGACCATGGCGAGATCCGGGTGAATGGCGAGCCTGTCCACCTCGCCAGCCCGCGCGACGCCAAGCGTTGCGGCATCGAGACGATCTATCAGACGCTGGCGCTGGCCGACAATGTCGACGCCGCCGCCAACATCTTCCTCGGCCGGGAGAAGCTGACCGCCTGGGGCACGCTGGACGACCACGCGATGGAGGCGGAGGCGCGCCGGGTGATGGGCCGGCTCAACCCGCATTTCCGCCGCTTCAAGGAACCGGTCAAGGCTCTGTCGGGCGGACAGCGCCAGTCGGTCGCCATCGCCCGCGCCATCCATTTCGACGCCCGCGTCCTGATCATGGACGAGCCGACCGCCGCACTCGGCCCCGCCGAAACCCGGCAGGTGGGCGAGCTGGTGAAGCAGCTGAAGCAGGAGGGCATCGGCATCTTCCTGATCTCCCACGACATCCACGACGTGTTCGACCTTGCCGACCGCATCCATGTGATGAAGAACGGCAAGCTGGTCGGCACCGCCCGCGTCGCCGACGTGACGAAGGACGAGGTGCTGGGCATGATCATCCTCGGCAAATGCCCGCCGGGTGCGGTTCCCGGGCCGGGAGCCGCCGGCTGACGGGTCAGCGCGGTACCGGCGACGACACCAGTGTGGCGGGCTGGAGTTCCTTCATGGCCGTCTTTCCGTCGGCCGTTCTGCCCTCTGCTCCCTGGCGCAGCCACTGCTCGGCGGGCTCGAAGCGGGTCCAGCCGGGCACGTCGGCGGCCAGATTGACCTCCTTCCATTTCGGATGGCGCGGCGGCTTCAGGAACTCGTCGAACCTGCCGAAGAAGGCGTCGACGAAGCGGGCGACCTTGCGGTGCCGCTCCAGGTCGCGTTCCCAGCCATAGACGGCCATGACTGCGCCGACGGCGACGGTGTCGACCTGTTCGCCGGGCTTGATGAGCCCTTCGTAATCCGCGCTGGTCAGTCGCGAGGGCAGATAGGTGTCGAGCAGGGAAGCGCTCATCGGGATCGACAGGAAATGCAGGCCGTCGCCCGCCTTCAGGTCGCGGAACAGGCGGGTCGGCTTGCCGGCGACATAGGCCATGGCCGCGATCTCGCCCCGCCGCAGCTTCTCCAGCGCCAGGGACTGGTCGTTGCCCTGCGGCTCCACCTTGATGCCCAGCATGTCGAAGACCAGCGACGCCGTCATGTGCGTGCCGCTTCCCTGCACGTCGAAGTTCACCTTGCGCCCGGCGAGATCCTCGATGCGCGTCACGTCGGGGGCCGCCAGGATGTGCATTTCCTCGTTGTAGAGCTTGGTGATGTATTTGACGCGCCGGTCCAGGTTGGGCAGAAGCCGTTCCCGCTTGGCATAGGCCAGCACGTCGGACTGCACGATGCCGACGTCGATCCCCTTCAGCAGAACGATGTCCTTGAGGTTCTGGACCGACCCCTTGCCCAGCATCGGCAGGACGCGCAAGGCGTCGCCGTCGTCGAGCACCGCGGCCAGATCGGCGGCGATCCGCACATAGGTCCCCTCGACCCCGCCCGACACGATGCCGACGGTCCCGCTGTTGGCGCTGACGCCGCGCGGATCGGCAGCATATGCCGGAGAAGCGGCGCCCGCGAACAGGCACGCTCCCACAAGAAGAATGCGGACGATCGATGCCTTCATGATGGCTCCCTCCCTGGTTCCCGACATCTTGCTACCTGGATTTGCCGGCGAGCCAGACTGTCAGCTTTTGCAGTTGCTGTTCCGCGTCGCCGCTGCCGGCGACGACCGCCCGGCGGTACCAGGCCGCGGCCTGTTCGGGATCGGACGGAAGCCCGCGGACGCGCAGCCGCTCGTGGACCAGCGGATCGTGCGTCCGGCCGAGCGCCAGGGCCGCCGCCGCATTGCCGGTCTCGGCGACCATCTCGTAATAGAGCCGCGCGCCCGCCAGATCGCCCTGCGCGAACAGGTCGTCACCCCGCTTCATCAGCGTCGTCTCCGCAACGGCGGACGGAAGCCGCGCCGGGCGCTGCACCGCCGCCTCCCGCGGCTGCGCCCGCTCCGGGGCCGGCGGCGGGGCGGCAGCCGGCGGAAGAGCCGCAACGGCGACCGTGGCGACAGGGGCGGTGACCACCGGTTCCGACGGGGCAGGGGGCGAGGACGGGGAGGCCGCGGCCGGCTGAACCGCCGCCGGCGCATCGACGGGCGGCGGGGCGGCGGCGGCGACCGGCGGTTCGGCGGTCACTTCCGGTGAAGGTGCCGATGTCGGTTCGATTGCCGCCTCGACCGTCTGTTCCGGTGGCGGTTCGGGTGGCGCATCGGCGACCGGTCCTGGCACGGGTGCAGGCGCGGGCGCACTGGCTTCACCTTCCGTCGGCTCCGGCGCGGCCTGCGGGGCCGACTGTCCGGATGCCACCGGGTCCGCCACCCGGTCCGGTTCCGTCCTGCCGTCAAGCGCTGCGGCTTCAATGCTCTGCGACGAGCCGCCCTGGGCCGGCGGTTGGGTGCCGCCCGGTTCCGGCGTGGCGGCGCTGTCGGCCGCGGCGGTCTCGGTGGCCGCCGGCAGGATCGCTATCGTCAGATCCCGGGCCTGCTTGGCGATCACGCCGCCGCCGTGATCGGTCACCGCGGTGAGGTGCAGCGTCACGCTGTCCGCCGTCTCGGGCGGCAGGGTCATGGTGAGACCGGGCAGCTCCTCCAACCGCACCCGCCACGTGTCGTCGGCGATCTTGTCGCCGCTCGACAGGGTGGTCCCCGGTGGCAGATCGTCGATCAGCACATAGGTGATCGCCTCATGCTGCGGGTTCGGCTGCCCATAGGGCGAGGTGACGGCGATGGACAGCAGGGTCGGCTGTCCCGGGACGCCGCCGGATGCCTGTGCCGCGATGAAGGGAATCAGCCGCCAATCCGTCTCCACCTCGCCCCCATTCTGGATCACCGTCGTCCGGGTGGGGGCCGCGTCCGCCTGTGGCAGGGGGGCCGGTGCCTTCTCCCGCGTGCCGAGCCAGGATTCCAGCGTGTTGTCCGCCGGCCCCTCCGCCGCGCCGGTCCACACGAGGCAGCAGCCGGTTCCGAAGGCATCGGAATTGAGCCGCGCGGACACATCGGCCGGTTGAAGGGGAAGCGCAAGAACACCCAGTGCGGCAAAACAAGGCCGGACGCCGCCTGTGATGGGAAGTAAAGAGCGTGCGCTTTCCCATCTGCCTCCGTGTCGGAGAACATAGGCACGATGCAGAAAACGGCGCAGTGAACCGGACTGCGTTTCTCGCATGGCGGCATCCTCCCTGACAAAATCCCCTTGGACCCGCCTTGACGACAGGGTGCATTCCGGGACTTTTGAAAGACATGCGACGTTGATTTCCGCCGCGAGTTGTTTCGAATTATTTATTATCTGAACGACCGGCCACGATCGTTTTATTCTATGATGTGACAGAAGAAAAACAACCATCCCGTAGAGGTCATTTTCCGCTTTACGGCGAAGAGAGGATTACTTCGTAATATTTGGATATGGATCGGATGGAGAAGCACCGGCACCGGCGGCCGGACCCTCCGCCGGAACGGGGTGCCGCCACCGGTCCGGCGACACCCCGCCCGCGAAGAAACGGATCACCGGATCCGGGCCGGGTTCCCCATGACCGTCGCGCCGGCCGGCACATCGCGCGTCACCACGCTGCCGGCACCGACGATGGCATCGTCGCCGATGGTGACGCCGGGCAGGATCAGCGCGCCGCCGCCGATCCAGACATTGCGGCCGATATGGATGGGCCGCCCGAACTCCAGCCCGGCTTCCCTCGCGGCGAAGTCGCGCGGATGGTCGGCGGTCAGGATCTGGACCCCCGGCCCGATCTGCGTCTTGTCGCCGATGCTCACCGCGACGACGTCCAGGATGACGCAGTTGAAGTTGAGAAAGACCCCGGCGCCGAGGCTGATGTTGTAGCCATAGTCGCAATGGAAGGGCGGGCGGATGACCGCCCCTTCGCCCACCGCGGCGAGGCGCTCCAGCAGAAGTTTGCGCCTTTCGCCGGGCGGCAGCGCGAGTGCGGCGTTGTAGCGGACCATCCACTCCTTGGCGGCGGCCTGATCCGCCTGGATTTCCGGGGCCGAGGCGTCATAGAGATCGCCGGCCAGCATCTTTTCCTTTTCGCTGCGTCCATCGGACGTCTGCATCGCTCATCCTCCGCATCGTTCGCTCGTCCGGCGGCAATGTCCGACAGTTGTCCGCCATGGGCGCCCGATTAGAGCAGATGTCGAAATGCGATGCGCCGACGCGTGAGGATGGGTCAGCCTTCGCCCTGGCCGGAGCGGGCGCCCAGCAGATTGCCGCGGCGGCGGCGGACCTCGACGCTCTGGCCGGGGGTGATGGGCAGGAACTCCTTCGGGCGCTCGTCGCTGCCGGCGATGGCGCGATAGGTGGCGGCGTTCGCCTCCTGCACGTCGTTGCCGCGGCGGACCTGATCCAGGAATTTCTGGCTCGGCATCATGATGTATTCGATGTCGTTGATGCGCCGCCCGTCCTTCGACACCGTCTTCTCCACCCGGTCGAGAATGCCCTCCTCGACCAGGGAATCGACGGCCAGGGTCACCGTGCGCAGCGTGTCGCGCCGCCGGCTCCACTCGTTCATGCCGCTGTTGTTGATGATGTCGTCGGCCGACAGGATCATCGGCGGCACGCTGTGCACCCCGTCGGGCAGACGGGCCAGATCGAGGTCGCCATATTCGATCGACAGCCGGTTGTAGAGCCAGCGCGCCACCGGGCTCTTCAGCCGCATGATCCACTGGTAGGAGATCGGCTTGAATTCCAGGTTGCGGATGGCCGAGGCGACCAGTGCGTTGAACTCCAGATAGGTGTCGTTCTCGTCCTCCTCGCCGCCCTCGCCGGTGCGCGGGCGGATGTAGAGCGTCGGGAAGACCGAGGATTCCAAGACCGGACGCGCCGACTTGCGGCCGCTCTCCGGCACCTTGCTGATGATCATGCGGGTACGGGCCAGGATCTCCAGCGCCTCGCGAATCTCCGCCGTGTCCATGGTGCGGTTGACCGCGCGCAGCTCCCGCCGGATTTCATAAAGCGAGAAATGGACGCGCACCCGGTCCTGCTTGTCGCCCATCAGCGACAGCCGCGAGCGGTCCATGGCGAGGCGGCGGACCACCTGTTCGACGATCTGCTCGCGCTCGGACGGGAACACCTCATACTCGACCATCCGCTTGTCGGCCGGATCCTCGCCGGGACCGGGCTTGGCCGGGCGGTAGATGCGGGCGGGCTGCAGGGTCAGCGTGAACAGGGCGTCCTTGAAGGGAAACTCCTTGTGGACCGACTGGACGAACGCGTTGGCGGCCGGCAGTTCCGGCTCCGTCCCCCGGCCTTTGGACACGAAAACGAATCGCGGCGCCGTGTCGTAAAGCGCGATCATATGGGACTGACTGCGGTCCTCCATCTCGAACAGAGTCAGTTGGACCGCGTTCGCCTTGCTCATGGCTCATCCCTCCTCGCCAAAGGCCACGATAGGAGGTGCCGTCGGACGGAGGCAACCGGCAGGGCGGAGTCCGCCCGCAGACCTGTGTCCCGTTTGCCCGCGTTTGTGTAGGAAATGCCCGCGCCTGTATCCCGTTTGCCCGCGCTTCGGTCGCAGGCCGCCGATTGGCGCCGCTCCGCGGGGGGCGGGCAGACCGGATCCGTGCGAATCGCGCGGCCGTTCGGCGAAACGCGAGCAAATGGGACAGAGACTCGGGGACGCGGCTTCCCTCCATGGGACCGCGAAGCGCGAGCAAATGGGACAGCCCCGGCGCCGGAGGACTCCCAAGCGCGAGCATTAGGGACACAGCGAATCCCGTGATGCGGCCGGCCGGACCATGAAACGCGGGCAAATGGGACAGATCCGGCCGGCAAAGCTGGCCAGCGGCCTTCCTCCGCGGCAACAGTCCGCGGGCCGGACCGCAGACCATGGCCTCAAACCGCGGGCAAGTGGGACAGCCCGCGGCGGCGCGAACAGCGCTGGTCGCCGACAAAGCGCGGGCAAACGGGATCGAATCCGATTCGCAAGCCAAGCGCGACCAAAGGGGACACATCCGCGACCAAGGACGACACAGGCGCGGGCCGATGGGACACAACCGCGGGCGAAGGGGACACAACCGGATCGGTCCCTTTTGCCCGCGATTCGACGGATGCCGCAGCCGGCGGAATCCTTCGCCCAAGTTCGCCGGCCCCATCCATGCCGGCCCCAAAGCCTCGCGGAGTTTTTCCCCATGCCCACACCGACGCCGTCCGCATCAGCGGCAAATCCCCCCGATACCAGGCGGTGGGGACGGATTCCCGCCTGGTGGCTGGACCATCCCGGCCTGGACGCCGACGGCTTCGCCGTCCTGGCGGCGCTCGCCACCTTCGCCGACGAGGACGGCCTGTGCTGGCCGTCGCAATCGACGCTGGCCGCCAAGCTGAAGCGCTCGCGCCCCACCATCAACCGCATCATCCAGGGCCTGAGCGACATCGGGCTGGTCGGGGTCGAGCACCGCCGCGGCCGCGACGGCGCCCGCCTGTCCTGCCTCTACCGCTTGCGCTTCACCCCACTTGATAACGCCGGAGACTCCGACCGGGAGTCCGTCTCCGCCCGCCCTGTCCAGCCCGCCGACAGGGATGACTCGGACATGCACAGCCCCTGTCCGCCGGCGAGTCAGGAACAGGTCCATTCCAAACAGATTTCAGACTCGCTCGCTTCGGGCGGGCACGGCCGGGCGCAGACGGTTCCGGAGGACTGGATGCCGACCGCCGACGACCTCGCATGGGCCAAGGTCCGTCACGCGGAAATCGACCTCGGCCGCCATGCCGAGGGGTTCATCCTGCGCTGCCGGGCCCACGGCTACCGCTACCGCGATGTCTCCTCCGCCTGGCGGGCCTGGCTGGCGCAGGATGCGGCGGCGGGCAAGGCCCCGGTCGTCCGCAACCGCCCGTCTGCGACAGTGATCGCCCCAACCACCCGTCCATCCGCCGCCGCCGAACAGCGGTTGGGCGCCTGGGCCGCCGCCGCCGCGGAACTGCGCCAGCGCGCAGCCACCCCCTCCTGGTCGTAGAAGGGGAAATCGATGACCACCGCAAAGCGAAGCGTCACCGCCACCGTCACCGCCCTGCCGCGCTCCCCGTCCCCGGCGTCCCCATCGTCGCCGGCCGCGGCCTTCGATCCGGCACTGCCGGCTCCCGATCGGCAGGCCCGCCTGACCGCCGCTCTGCCGCCCGTGCTTCGGCAGCGTCTGGCCCAGGGCCGGACCGACCGCCGCCCACGCTTCGGAGACGACGGCTTCGACGGCATGATCGAGTTGTGGTCGCCGCCGGACGGCGTCACCGCCGCCGAGGCCGCGCTCGCCCGCCAAAGCCTTGAGGAGCTGTACGCCACCGTGCTGGCCCCGGCCGACAGCGACCATCTGCTCGGCCGCGTGCTGACCCTGCTCAGCCATTTTCCGGCCAAGGGGCTGTCGCCCGAAGTGGAGCGGATGATGGCGCTCGACTGGGCCGAGGATCTGGGCGAATACCCGGCCTGGGTCATCGATGCCGCTGCCCGCAGCTGGCGCCGCAGCCGGAAATGGCGTCCATCCATCGCCGAGATGCGGATCCTGTGCGAGGAGCTGTGCGCACCCGAACGGGCGCTGGCCGACCGGCTGGGCGCGCTCGCCGCAGCCGCCCCGCTCGATTCTCGCGGCACGGGCCTGCAGGCGGTCGCGACCGGGGCGCTGCGCCGGATGGGCGGGATGGGGTGACTCCGTTGCGTCCCTGCGGTGGACGGTGGTTGTCGGCGGTCCATATCAAGGAACCCGTCCGCTTCACGTTGCCGACCGATGCCCGACAGCGCTCACTTCCCGTTCCCCTCCGCCCCCCGCTTCGGCTGGTGCTGCCAGTTCATCCCGCCCGATGGCGACGCCGGACTTGCCAAGCGCATGAATCCCGGCACCGTCACCATCGCGACGCTGAGCAAGCTGGGTCCGGCCCGCGCCGAGGAAAAGCTGACGGAGGTGCTGCGCCGCAACCTGCTGGCCCTGCATCTGCAACTGGACGAGGTCGCCTGGCATCCGGCCTACCGCCGCCTGCTGCGCGTCAACAGCGGACTGCTGCCGGCCTACACGCACGAGGTCGGACGGCCGCTCTACCGCCAGCCGGGCATCCAGGCACTGGTGCAGAAGGGTTTGGAGCATGCCGGCCGCAAGGCGATGGAGGCGGGGATCCGCATCGGGCTGCACCCCGACCAGTATTGCGTTCTGAACAGCGCCAACCCGCCCACGCTCGACAATGCGGTGGCGGAGCTGGAATACCATGCCGACATCCTGCGGATGATGGGGCTGGCCGGCGGCTGGCACCCGCAAGGCGCCCACGTCAACATCCACGGCGGCGGGCGCGGGGAGGGGATCGCCGGCTTCCGCCGCGGCCTTGCCCTGCTGTCGGAGGATGCGCGCAACCTGCTGACCGTCGAGAACGACGAGATGTCGTTCGGCCTGGACGACCTGCTGCCGCTGGCCGACGCCGTGCCGATCGTTCTCGACCTCCACCATCACTGGGTCCGCACGCAAGGGGAGTATCTGCGTCCCGAGGATCCGCGAATCGCCGCCGTCATCGGCTCCTGGCGCGGGGTGCGGCCGGTCGCCCACATCAGCGTGTCGCGCGAGGATCTGCTGGCGGATTGGCCCCCCGACAGCCTGCCGGACTATGCCGCGCTGGCGGCGCGCGGGCTGACCACGAAGGATCTGCGCGCCCATTCCCAGCGCATGTGGAATCGGGCCGTCAACCGGCTGGTGGCCGACCACCTCTCCTGGGCCGATTTCGAGGTGGAGGCCAAGGCCAAGAACCTCGCGGTCGACGATCTGGAACTGGACGCCCTCGGCAGCGGGGCCGTGGCTGCCTTGCCCGATCTGCAGCCTTGACCGACGGTTGCACTCAACTACTGTGTTGCTGGAGACCGATGACGACCGATTGATATCATGTGAGGGTTGTGACGTGGCCGACGACATCCGGGATGAGAACCTGGACGCACTTTCGCAGCTGCAGGCGATGCTGGACACCGTGCCCGACGGGATCGTCGTCATCGACGACCGCGGCCGGATCAAGACCTTCAACCCTGCCTGCGAGCGGCTGTTCGGCTGGACCGCCGCCGAGGTGATCGGCCGCAACGTGAAGATGCTGATGCCGTCGCCTTATCAGGAGGAGCATGACGGCTATCTGGAACGCTACCACCGCACCGGCGAGCGCCGCATCATCGGCATCGGGCGCGAGGTGACCGGGCTGTGCAAGGACGGTTCCTGCTTCCCCATGGATCTGTCGATCGGCGAGGCGAGCCAGGACGGCGCCCCCGTCTATATCGGCATCATCCGCGACCTGACCGCAGCCAAGCGGGCGGAGGCGGCGCTGCGGGAGCGCGAGGCCCGCCTGACCTCCATCCTGGAAACGGTGCCGGAAGCGATCATCGTCATCGACGAGAAGGGGCTTGATCGAATCCTTCAGCCCGGCAGCCGAACGGCTGTTCGGCTATGTGGCGGCGGAGGTGATCGGCCGCAACATCAGCATGCTGATGCCCTCGCCCTACCGCGAGCAGCATGACGGCTATCTGGAGCGCTACGGGCGGACGGGGGAGCGCCGCATCATCGGCATCGGCCGCATCGTCTCCGGCCAGCGGCGCGACGGATCGGTGTTCCCGATGGAACTGGCGGTGGGCGAAGTGCTGCTGGGCGGCCAGCGCCGCTTCACCGGCTTCGTCCGCGACCTTACCGAACGTCAGGCGACCGAACGGCGCCTGCAGGAACTCCAGTCGGAGCTGCTGCACGTCGGCCGGGTCACTGCG